>JAOTWK010000007.1 GCA_029862935.1 Gemmatimonadota bacterium
GAGATCTGCTGTGGTCGCAAGCTCGAGCTTCTTGAGGACCCTCGACCGATAAGTACTCACCGTCTTGGGGCTCACCGCGAGCTCCGCAGCAGCTTCTTTGACGCTCTTCCCGGATCCGAGCAGACAGAGCACCCGATATTCGCGGTTCGAGAGCCGCTCGTGGGGGGTGATATGGTGAGATGTGTCCAGCACCTGCAGGAGTCTTTCCGCCAGCAAAGGGGTGATGTAGCGCCCTCCCCCGTGAATCCGGCGCACCGCCTCCGCGAGTTCCACTGGAGAGTGCTCCTTGGTGAGGTATCCGGCTGCACCAGCTTTCAGTGCGCGCACCGCGTATTGCTCTTCTGAGTGGGCGCTGAGAATCAGCACGGCGAGTGTCGGCCGCTCCTCTTTGACCCACTGCAGGATGTCCAAAAAGGACGGGCCCGGCATCGTGATGTCGAGCAACAACACGTCGGCATCAACCTGTTGGAGCACGTGAAGTAGCTCGTCTCCACTACTCGCCTCGGCAACGATGTCCATGTCGGGGTGGTCGGCAACAATGCCATGCAGTCCCTTGCGCACGATCGGGTGATCATCCGCGACCACAAGCTTCATGATTTCAGGCATGGAAGGTCTGTTTCTGACGTAGCGTTCTCACCATCACCGTTACGCTCATGCCCCCTGCAGATAGGTACGAACTTCACCGTGAACCTGATCGATTCGTTGTAGGAGCCGTACCGCATCGTCGACGCGCTCCTCCCGTCCCGCGGTCTCGAGATCGCGCAGGAGCTCAAACAACGCCCCCGCGTGAATCGTGCCGGCCGACGACTTGAACACATGCGCGGCTTCCGCGATGGCCCGGGCATCCCCCGAACCAACAGCGGCATGCAGTGCCTCCATGCGTACGGGTGCGTCCTCGAGGAACACCTCCAACATGCCATCAACCGCTTCTTCCACGCCCGCCTCACGCATCGTGGCGCGAAAAGCGTGAAGGTCGACTGGTGCAGGGGCGGACTCGCGCTCCGCTGAGGTTCCTGTGGGAGATTCAACACCTCCGCTTCCCCACCCTTCCACACAGGCAAACAGTTCGTGCGGCTTGAACGGCTTGGCAATGTGGTCGTTCATCCCCGCGGAGAGAAACCGCGAACGCTCCTCCTGAAGCGCGTGCGCCGTCATCGCGATGATAGGTAAGCTCTCGTACGCCGGATCGGATCGGATTGCCGCCGTCGCTGCCATACCGTCCAGCTCCGGCATCTGGATATCCATCAGTACGACGTCGAACCTATCCTGACGCACAGCCTCAACGGCCTCCGCGCCATTGCCGACAATCACGACATGGTGGCCCCGCTTGTCGAGCATACGCTGTGCCACCTGCTGGTTGACTGGATTGTCTTCGGCGACAAGGATGCGAAGTGCCTGCCGGGTCTCCGCAATGGAGTGGCGGGTGACGAGACGCTGCGTCCCCGTCGCCGGCTCGGCTGTCCCACCAGCCAGAACCGCCGCGGCAACCTCGATCAGCTCGACTCCGGCCACCGGCTTGGGGAGATATCCCGCAATTCCCAACTCCCGACACCGCTCCGCATCGCCACGTTGTCCTACCGCGGTCAGCATGATCACTCGTGTATCGCCGAGACAGCTGTCGTCGCGCATGGTCTGCGCTAACTCGAAACCACTGCTACCTGGCATGTACGCATCGATGACGGCGAGCGCGTAGGAAGATCCTTCATCGCAGACCTTGCGCAACTGATCGAGCGCGGCATCGGCATTGCCACACGTGTCGACGGATGCTCCTGCATGTCCCAACGCCTCGGCCACGATCCGGCGAATAGTCGCGTTGTCGTCCGCGACCAGGACGCGAAGTCCACGCAATCGGTCAGCGTCTCGCGGCACAGCCGACTTGTCTTGCTCTGCAACAACCGTGAAGGGCACACGGAACGAGAAGACACTCCCCCGATGGGGTTCGCTTTCCACCGAGATGTCTTCCGCTCCCATGAGTCGGACGAGGCGCCGGCAAATGGTCAGGCCGAGCCCAGTGCCGCCATACCGACGGGTGGTAGAGACGTCAGCCTGCGTGAACTCCTCGAACATGGCCTCGATCTGGTCGGGCGCAATGCCAATGCCGGTATCACGCACGGCAATCCGGACAACGGCCTTTCCGTTCTCTCGCTCTTCGGTCGCTAACGATATGACGACTTCACCCTCGTGCGTGAACTTGATCGCGTTGCCGATGAGGTTGGTCAGCACCTGCCGGAGACGGCCTGGATCGCCGCGCACCGTGTGGGGAACGCCCACCTCGATGTTGTAGACCAACTCGACGCCTTGGTCGAAGGCGTGAACCGCCAGCAGGCGCACCGTCGAGTCGATGAGACTGTGGAGATCGAATTCGAGATCTTCGAGGTGAATGTGACCCGCCTCGATTTTGGAGAAATCGAGGATATCGTTGATCACGCCGAGCAGGGATTCAGCAGAACTCTTGATCAACTCCGCGGACTTGCGCTGCTCGTCCGCGAGCTCGGTGTCGAGCAAGAGTTCCGTCATTCCCAATACCGCGTTCATCGGTGTTCGAATTTCATGGCTCATGTTGGCCAGGAACGCGCTTCTCGCCTGTGCTGCCCGCTCGGCGAGCACGCGTGCCTCTTCCAGCGCATCACGGGCGGCAGCACGTTCAGTTACGTCCCGAGCGATCCCGCGAGCGCCGACCACGCGGCCGTTCCCGTCGAGCAGCGGGCGTACCGCGAAACTCAAGTGCCGTTGCTCACCGGAGGAATGAAGGTGGACCGTCTCGTAGTCCGTGAGGTGTTGACCGGCAAGCACCTCGCGAAACGCGTTCAGATCACTCTCCAACTTTGAGGGGTCGACTACCTCCGCAAACGGACGACCGACGAGATCGGCGGCCGGAAATCCATAGACTTGCTGGACGGCCGAATTCAGGAACGTCCAGCTACCCTCACGATTCACCTCCCACACAAGGTCAGAGGCGCTCTCGACGAGGTCGCGATACTGCTCCTCCGTACGTCGAAGCGCCTCTTCGGCGAAACGACGTTGCGTAACGTCCTGGTAGAGTACGAAAATTGCGCCAGCCTCCTGGCGCACCCCCGCCGCAGAAACCTGCACCCAGACGCGGTCCCCGTTCTTCCGCTGCCGCTGCACCTCCTCCACCACCACATCGCCCGCATGGACACGTTCATCAAGTGCTTGAGCTTGGGCGAGCGCGGACTCTGGGACGATCAAGTCGTTGATCGACCGTTCTCTCACATCGCCTGCTTCGTATCCGAAGAGGCTCTCGAACGCCGGATTCACTCCCAAGACCTTGCCGTCCGGGCTCACCGCCGCAATCGCGGTTGGCGCCGACCGGATGAGTGCATCCAGAAAACTCCGTTCGCGCGCCGCATCGGCGCGGCTCAGTTCCAGCCGTTTGGCGGCGGTCAAGTACTCACGGAGTTGTTGGTGACCTCGACGGTACAAGACCACCATCGCCACGCCAAACAGAACAACGAGGACCAAGGCAACACCGTGCCACCGATCCCATTCCTGCAACGAGATCGCAAGGGCCATTGGGCCAATGAGCCCGGAGGCGAAGTAGAAATAGCTTCGCGGATCGGCGATCAGCGTGATCGTTCCGCCCGCCACCAGTCCGGAAAACACCACCAAGAGCAGCGCGAGATCGGTGAGCCCGAGACTATCGGTGAGGATCGCCAGTCCGGCAGCCCATGCCAGCGAGGTGAGCACCACGGTCTGCCGCACCGTCTTGACGGCATACTGTGGTTCGGCACCGAGCTGCTGAAGACGGACGCGTGTGTACGCCCGCACGACCACCGCCACGACGAGCGCTGCGATCCATCCCACGAGGGCGATCGACGGCACGCGACCCCAAAACAGGACCGCCATGATGCTCGCCAGTGCCAGGTGCAAGACCTCAGCGACTGGGCTCTCTGCGATGAGCCGCGAGATCAGGAGGTCACGGATCTCTTGCCCGAGTCGATCGGTCCGATGTCGGTCCGGGTCGCTGACACGCGCCGTATCCCCGAGCATGGACTCGCGCGGACGTGATATGCTGTCACGCTGCTGCGGCCCGTTCAGCACCACATTCCACTCCTTCGTGACGCTACCCGCTCGCGTGGCCGCTCGGCCGAAACGGGCACGCTGGATGCGTCTCCGCTAAATTGGAGTCCGCTGAGCGTTGTCTCACATCGTTCAAGCATGAGAGGCTATCGGCCGTTCGTTCACGGCTCAAGGTACAAGCTATAAGACCGACTACTGAAGCACCAAGAGAGGGCCAATCTTCGGCATATGGGAATCAAGCGAATGGCCAAGACTCGAGCGACCGTTGAGTTCTTCGGAGCGGCCGGCACCGTCACCGGATCGAAGCACCTCGTCACCGCGAATGGTCGCCAAGTGCTGCTGGACTGCGGACTGTTCCAAGGGCTCAAGGCGCTGCGACAGCGGAACTGGGAGCCTCCCCCGTTCGTACCGTCCGAGCTCGATGCCGTGGTCCTGAGCCACGCGCATATCGATCATTCGGGATATCTCCCGCTGCTCGTCCGTCGGGGGTTCAACGGACCCGTCTACTGCACCCACGCTACGGCCGATCTGCTCGGATGCCTCCTTCCGGATTCTGCCTACCTCCAAGAGAAGTTTGCTGCGAGCGCCAACTATTTGGGCTACTCGAGGCACCGGCCTGCCCTGCCGCTGTATACGATGGCCGATGCCCAGGCAGCGCTCGCGCTGCTCCAACCGCGGCCCTTCGGAGAGCCCATTGTCGTGACTGACGGCATCGATGCGACGTTCCGCACCGCTGGCCACATCTTGGGTTCCGCGACAGTCGACGTCCAGTTGGACGGAACGGTCGGACGACGCCCCATCCACCTCGTGTTCTCCGGTGACCTCGGACGGTGGGGCCGACCGATCCTCCGCGACCCGCAGCCTGTACCGCACGCGGACTACCTGCTGCTCGAGTCCACGTACGGCAATCGGTCCCATCCACCGGATGCCGACGAGGATCTCGCTCAGTGCGTGCGCAACTCGGCGGAGCGCGGGGGGGCGCTGCTTGTCCCCGCCTTCGCCGTGGGTCGTACCCAAGAGCTGTTGTGGCGTATCCGAGAGCTGGAGGACGATTCACGTATCCCCAGCGTTCCTGTGTACGTCGACAGCCCGATGGCCATCGACGTGACCGACATCTATTTGAGACACACCACTGAGCACGATCTGGACATGCGGACGGTGCGGGAGTCCGGGGACTTCCCGCTGTACCCCGAGCAGTTTCAACTCGCCAAATCGAAGGAAGAGTCGATGGCGTTGAACGACGTCCGTGGCCCCGTCGTCATCATTTCGGCGAGCGGGATGGCAACGGGTGGCCGCATCCTGCACCACCTCAAGCTTCGGCTCTCCGACAAGCGGACCACGGTACTCCTCGTGGGATTTCAGGCGGCTGGCACCCGGGGGCGGCGGCTTCAGGAGGGAGCCGAGGAAGTCCGCATTCACGGTCATGACGTCAAGGTGCGGGCCCGGGTTGACACGCTCGACGGCCTCTCAGCTCACGCCGATCAAGGAGAGCTGTTGCGGTGGATCTCAGGGTTCGAGCGACCACCCAAGAGCACGCACTTGGTGCACGGGGAACCGAGCGCCGCTGAGGCGCTCGCGGCACAGATCGACGCACAGTATGGATGGAAGACTCAGGTCGCCAAGTTCGAAGGGAAGGTTCAGCTCCGCTCGTAGTTGCAGGGCACGGCGCGCTGGATCGCCTGGGGGGCGTAGTCGCAGGCTGCTCCCAGAAAAAGGGAAACCCCCGGTGCCCTCCCGTGCACCGGGGGTGAGGGATTTCCCTCTGAGACTTGGTGTACGCGCCGAAACCGGTAAAATGGCGCAGGGTCTTGCCGGTACTACCACATCAGATTACACGCTCGACGATCCCGATCGTCTTGCCTGCGGCCGATGCCAAAACCCCTCAAGCCTCAGCGGCGCCGCGAGGCGCCGGCCCTTCCCTCAAAGAGCGTTCCCGCAGTGGCCACCCATCAAGGATGACGATGCACGCTACCTAGACACGAATGAAGTTGGGGTGAATTCGGACTGAATACGGCTTCAATTCACCCCGGGGCGCTGGCTTGACGCATCATGCCCATGCGCGGTACACTCGCCGACGACCTCCTTTCCCCGAGCGGAGCCCGGCTTCCATGACCTGGCAACCCATTGTGGTAGGCGCGGATGCATCAGCTGAGGGCGCCCTGGCGGTGACCCTCGGATGGACTGTGGCGGCCGCGGCGAACGCCCCGTGTCACGTGGTACATGGGGTCCGCGAGGCTGCGCACCCCGGTCTCGGCCCGGGGCCCTCGGAGGAACGCGAGCGCTTCAACCAACAGGTGCTCGAGGCCGCACGTCGCGAAGTGGCTGACGCCATAGGCGACACCGTCCCCTCCCAAGCGATCGAGCAACTGCATGTGCGATTGGGCAACCCGGCCTGGGTGCTGGCGCGCGCCGTGGAGGAGAAGCAAGCCGGGCTTCTGGTGCTGGGAGGCAAGCACCACGTAGCACCCGTGCGCTGGTTCGGGGGGAGCACCGTACATCACGCCGTTCGGACGATCGACGTGCCCATTCTCGTCGCTGCACCCACCGATACGACCTTCGGCAAGGTCCTCGTGGCCACCGATCTCTCAGATGTGGCCCAGCCAACGATCCAGGCTGCCGTACGGTTTGCCGCCTTGTTTGGCTCGGCTATGAAAGTCCTCCACGTGGTGGAACCGCTGCCGGCCATTCCCGACGTTGGGATCGAGTTGGACGAGCGAGAGCACCTCCGGCTCGCTGAGGAAGGAATCCGCACACTGCTCTCGTCCGCGGACCCTTTACACACCGCCGAGCTCGAGGTACGATCGGGCACACCTGCGCGCGCGATTGCCGACGAGTCCGATCGGTGGGAAGCGGACCTAGTCGTGGTCGGCACGCACGGCAAGGGATGGGTCGATCGGGTCTTGCTCGGTAGTACCACGGAGCGCCTGTTGAATCGGCTGCCCGCTCCTGTCCTGGTCATTCCAAGCCGCGCTCCCAGCAACCAGTAGGTCAGACGTGTCAGCCTTGCATCTCACCGGTCTTGCGCTACCATATCTGCCTTGTCGGCGGAACTCCTTCGCAGGGCCTCCCGTCACATCCAAGGCAAGGAATCATGAAAGTCGCTGATTTGATGGCACGCGATCTCACGGTCGTCAACCAAGACATCACGATTCAAGAAGCCGTTGTACAGCTCGCGGACGCGCAGGTGCACGGCGTGCCCGTGGTCAATCGCCGAGGCCGGTTGGTTGGGGTCTTGTCGTCAAGCGACATCGTCCAGACCACGGCTGAACGGACCAGTGGCGGAGACGCCGATGAGCTGTTCGATGACACGTTGGTGCGTGACATCATGACTACCCCACCCAAGACCGTTGCGCCGACGGAAGACGTCCGCACGGCGGCAAAGCACATGCTGGAGCTCGATGTGCACCGCTTGTTCGTCATCGAGGGCGATTCTCTGGTTGGGGTCATCGCACAAAGCGATATCGTACGCGCCGTCGCCGACGGCACGATCTGACGACATTCTCCACACTTCGACCTGAGGCACCAATGCGCGATCAGAATGCAGAGATCGGCAAACATCCTCGTGGCACCCTGGCATTGGTCGGGCTGTACGGCCTGATCTTCGTACTAGGGTGGCTTGCCGTGTTCGTGTTTGTGTACCTCCCCCGCGGCGTAGTAACGAGGTAGCCCCCCAATGCATGTCGACCTCTACGAACGCATATGGATGTGGGGAGCCGGTGCCATCGTCGTGTTCTTCCTCGGAGCTATCGGATTCGCAACCGTCATTCAGGGCCGCGTGCCACCAAGCCACGTGGAGCTGTTGGATCCACGGGGGGTGTTCACGGATCCCCGCTTCAGTGAGCCGGGCGTCACGACGAACCCAGACGGCAGTGTCGAAGTCAACCTCGTGGCCCAAATCTGGATCTTCCGTCCCAATGAGATTCGGGTGCCCGCCGGCCGACCCGTCACATTCCGCATGACGAGCCCGGACGTCATTCACGGATTTCAGATCGTTGGGACGAATAGCAATACGATGGTCGTTCCGGGATACGTGAGCCAGTTCACGACGACGTTCGACACGCCGGGCGAATATCTCATCGTCTGCAACGAGTATTGCGGCACCAACCATCATACCATGGCAGCGACGCTGATCGTCGAGGAGGGCACATGATCCTCAACCGACGATTAGCCACGGCGAACATCGGCGTCGCGATCGGTGCCTTTGGGGTCGCCACCTTTATGGCACTGATGCAGGCCTTGTCACGGGCCAATCTCGACCTGCCATGGCGATCTGCCCAGATGTACTACCTCTCCGTGACTGGGCACGGGGTGCTCATGGCGCTGGTGTTCACGACGTTCTTCATCATGGGCATGGGCGTGGCCTTCACAACGCGAGCCCTCGAGCGACCCTTACGCCTTCCCGCGCTTGCCTGGGCGGGGTTCTGGCTGGCGACCATCGGCACGGTCGCGGCCGCGTGGGCGATCTTGTGGGGGAAAGCAAGCGTCCTGTACACCTTCTATCCGCCAATGCAGGCGCATCCGGCGTTCTACATCGGCTTGACGCTCGTCGTGGTCGGATCCTGGTTGTGGTGCGTCTCGACAATCGTCACGTATCTCGCGTGGCGACGGGACAATCCAGGCAAAGTAGTCCCACTCGCTGTGCATGGGATCCTGGCAACGATCGTCGTCTGGCTGCTCGCCACCGTCGGCGTAGCCTCGGAGATGCTGTTTCAACTCATCCCGTGGTCGCTGGGACTCAAGGAAACCGTCGACCCACTGCTCGCGCGGATGCTGTTCTGGTACTTCGGTCATCCCCTGGTGTACTTCTGGCTCATTCCCGCGTACGTGGCCTGGTACACCATTGCGCCGCGTGAGGCAGGAGGAAAGCTGTTCAGCGACCCGCTGGCTCGGATGGTGTTTGCGCTGTTCATCATCCTGTCAGCCCCGGTCGGGTTTCACCACCAGTTCATGGACCCGGGCATCGCTTCGGGTTGGAAGATGCTGCACACGTTCACGACGTTTGGCATCCTCTTTCCGAGTTTCGTGACCGCTTTCACCGTGACGGCGTCGTTCGAGGTCGCCGGACGAATGAAAGGTGCGACTGGCCTGTTCGACTGGATCAAGCAGCTCCCATGGGGCAACCCCATGGTCTCGGCCGTCTTGCTGAGCATGATCCTGTTTGCGATCGGGGGGATCGGGGGATCGATCAATGCGGCGCTCGGCATGAACGCCGTGGTCCACAATACGGCTTGGATTCAGGGCCATTTTCATCTCACCGTGGGAACGGCAACGGCTCTCACGTTCATGGGCGTCGCTTATTGGCTGGTGCCCAAGCTCGTCGGCCGCGATCTGGAACTGGGCTTGCTCGCGAAGGTGCAGCCCTACATTTGGTTCATCGGCATGTTCCTGTTTTCGATCTCGAACCACGCCACCGGGTTGATGGGCATGCCACGACGCGTCTATGACGCTGCGTATGGCGGGAGTGCTGTGGCGGCGCAGTGGCAAGGGCTCACATTGGTTTCGGCGGTCGGTGGCCTGCTGCTGTTCGTGAGCGCGTCGTTCTTCTTGATGGTGATGCTCGGTACCGTACTTGCGGGTCGGCGCGCAGAACAACCCGTGATCCAGTTTGCCGAACCGTTGGAAGGGGCACCGACTCGCATGCTGATCTTCGACAGAATCTGGGTGTGGGTCGTTGTGGCGGTCGTGCTCGTCGCGTTGGCCTACGCCTATCCGCTCGCCGATCATCTGCGAATGGATGCGTTCGGCTCTCCCGGCTTCAAGCCCTTCTGACCTGCAGTCCACGCAACGTCGAAGACGGCGGCTGCGGACCGCTGGCGCCGTCTTTTTGCGCGCTACAGGTATTGCTGGAACAGCATCATTGCGAGCAGCGTGGCGCTCACCAGCACCGCGACGCGTGGCCGCCGCCCTTGGCCATACGCTTCCGGCAACAGTTCGACCAAAACCATGAAGACCATCGCCCCTGCTGCAAAGCCGATGCCGTACGGCAAGATGCTCTGGAACGCCTCAACCAGGAGGAACGCGGGGACGGCCATGATTGGCTGTGGCAGCGAGGACACGATACTCCAGCCGGCACACGCCAGCACGCTGGTGCCTTGCGGTCGCAGCACCGCGGTGATCGCCAAGCCCTCTGGGACGTTGTGCACCGCAATCGCGACAACGATGACCACAGCCAAGCTCATCCCGCCGCCGAACGAGACGCCGACGGCAACGCCCTCCGCGAAGCTGTGCACCGTCATCACAACCAGCATCAGCACCATACGCCGAGCACCTGCACCGCGTATGCGACCGAATTCGACATTGTGTCGCTTGAGCAGGATCTGCGTCACGAGAATGAACGTGACGCCGATGACTGCGCCAATGACGGTCTGCCAGTTCCCCAGCACCGTCCCTTCCGCTACCAGTCCGAAACTCGCTCCGAGCATCAGTCCGGATGCGAGGGCGTTGGCATAGGCTACAGTCTGCGCGGAGACTCGGCGAACGACGGCGAACGGCAGAGCACCGAGCCCCGTGGCGAGCGCCGTGATCAATCCGTAGCCGAAGACGGCCAGGAGACCGGGCATCACCCTCCTCCGCTCACGAGCAAGACCAGAATGCCCATGGCAACGATTGTCACAAGCGCAATGCTCGTGCTACCGGCCTGTTGATAACATTCTGGTAAGAGGTCGACCAACACCAGGCACACGAGCGACCCGACAGCGAACCCGAGCGCCCAGGGTAGGAGACCTGGTGCCGCACCGATAAGCGCGAAGCTCACAATCGCCATCAGCACTTGACTGACTTTGGTCGCCACCGCGAGTCCCGACGCGTCAACCAGTTTCACCCCACGTGTCGTGAGGATCGCCGACAGAACCGTGCCCTCGGGGATGTTGTGTGCCGCGATGGCCAGCGCCATGAACACGCCAAACGGGAGGCTCACGATCATCGCGGACCCGATGGCCACTCCTTCAGCAGCGGAGTGAAGTGTATTCACGAGGAGAAGGCGATAGCCGTACTCAGGACTCGTCTCATGCAGACGATTGAGCGGAAGATCTCCTGTGCCGGAGACCGCGTGTGTCCAGGATACGAATGCGATGCCCACTGCTGCGCCCAGTGCGGCCACCGCTGGCAACCGAGCCATGCCGCCAATCATCAGGGCATAGGCCGCTCCCAGCATCATGCCTGCCGCCAACGCGTTTGCCCACCCGATCCACACAACGGGGAGCGGTCGCTTGACGAGTAGCGGGAGTGCGCCAAGACCAGCCGCGGCTGCAGCGAGAGAAGCATAGATCAGGACAGCGAGCGTGGGATCCACGTGAGTCCTATCGGTTCGATCCGCTCACAGAGTACTGCTCCAACGGGCCTCGCGACAGACCGGCGGCGGCGGCATTCATCCGAGCGCGGGCTGGCTTGTGACTCTGGACCATGAGTAGCTTGTGCGTATGCCGTCAGACGATGCCGGTCAGCGATTTTGGAAGCGTGCCGAGGCCTTGAGCCAGGCCGCCGTCCGCATTACGTCCGAACACGACCTCGACCGCGTGCTCCAGGAGGTTGTTGATGCTGCTCGTGCTGTGATCGAATCCAAGTATGCGGCCCTCGGTATCATCAAGCACGACGCCACCGAACTCGAGCGTTTCGTCACGAGCGGGATGAACCCGGAATTCCACGGCCAAATCGGGGCTCCGCCGATTGGCCGTGGAATCCTTGGACTCCTCATTAAAGAGCCGAAGCCACTTCGCCTCCAAGACCTTCGTAAGCATGCCCAAGCGTTCGGGTTTCCCGCCCACCACATGCCCATGAAGTCGTTTCTCGGCGTGCCCATCATCGGACGCACCGGCCCCATTGGCAACCTCTATGTCACGGAGAAGATCGGCGGCGAAACCTTTACGCAGGAAGATGAATCGTTCGCCACCCTGCTTGCGGCTCATGCGGCAGTCGCCGTAGAGAACGCGCGCTATCATGGTGAGCGCGAGCAGTTGCTCGCGGAGGTTCGACATATGCACGCGTCACGGGAACGGTTCTTCGCGATGACAAACCATGAGCTGCGCAACGCGCTCACCGCCGTTGCGGGATGGACAGAACTGTGGATCCGGAAGACGGCCCCAGACACACCGCGTGCGGCGACCGAAGTGCAGGAGTCTGCCGAGCGGGCGCTCACGCTTCTCGAGGATCTGCTCGACCTGAGCCGCATCGACGCCGACAAACTCGAGCCCCTGGTAGAAGATGCCGATGCCTGGACAATCGTGCGCGAGTCCGTTGCCACCGTCGAGCCCTCGGCAGAACGTCGTGGCGTCCCCATCAAGCTCACGGGACCTGGCGACACCGTACCCTGTCGCACCGACCGACAGCGCGTCCGGCAAATACTCATCAACCTGCTCACCAATGCGGTCCGCCACAGTCCGGAGGAGCAGTCGATCTTGGTGGAAATGCGTGTGACCGACGAGGCACTGCGTTTCGATGTCGTGGATCGCGGTGAGGGAATCGCGCCGGAGCAGCAAGGCGTGATCTTCGAGGCCTTCGAGCGGGCCGGCAGACAGACCGAGCGGGGCACGGGGCTTGGCCTCGCCCTCTCACGGAAGCTCGCGAGGCTTCTCGGGGGCGACCTGAGCGTGGAGAGCGCACCAGGTCGTGGATCTCGCTTCTTCCTGCAGATTCCGCGCTACTCGTCTACACCCTAAAGACCAGTTCACAGTCGCTTCAGCGCCCACTTACCAGAGGGCCGCTACGGTACGCATCATGAGGATTCTCGTCGTCGAAGACGATCGCAAGGTAGCCGGCTTCATCGAGATGGGGCTTCGCGAAGAAGGCTATGCCGTTGATGTCGCGAAAGACGGTGAAGAGGCAACCGTGTTCGCCCACATCAACGACTACGATGCTATCGTCCTCGACCTGATGCTGCCCAAGAAGAACGGTCTCCAGGTTGCGTCGGAGTTGCGTCGCGAGGGGCGGAGCACACCGATCCTCATGCTCACCGCGCGCGATGCCACTGAGGACGTCGTGCGGGGTTTGGACGCAGGTGCCGACGACTACCTCACAAAGCCGTTCAAGTTTGACGAGCTCTTGGCACGACTTCGGGCGCTGGTGCGTCGCGGTGGCGCGGCACGACTCGACCGGCTCTCCTATGGACCGCTCGAGCTCGACCGTCTCAAGCATCGCGCATGGGCCGGAGAGAAGCCACTCGACTTGACCCCCCGCGAGTTTCAACTCCTCGAGCACTTCATGCTCCATCCCGAAGATGTGGTGCGGCGAACGGAGCTGCTGGAAAAGGTGTGGGACATGCACTTTGACCCGGAGAGCAACGTCGTCGACGTCCATGTCGGGAATCTCCGTCGTAAGCTCCGCGAAGCCGGCTATGAGACGTTGATTCAAACGGTGCGTGGCGTCGGCTTCTGCTTGAAGAAGAATACGCCGGGCTGATGTACTCGCTCCGCCGCACGGTCGCCGTGCGGTTCTCAGTCACCATTTTTGTGGCTCTCCTCCTGATCGCCCTGTGGGCGTATCTGGGCGCACGTCAGATTCTGCAGGAGGCCCTCGACAACAACCTGACTGCTGCCGCGCAGCTGGAATCCGCCGTTCTGGCGTCGCGACTTCCTATCGCGATGCAGCCTGGGCCCTCGGCTCTAGATAGCTTCATATCCACCGTGAACCGCTTCGTCGCCGTCCGTGATTCGTCGGCGACCGTCGTCGAAACGAATTCCCCGCTCGCGTCGGATCTTCCCCTTCACCAAGAAAGTTTCGAGCGGGCCCGCGCTGGAGATACGGTGTGGGTGACGGAACGGTGGTCTCAGCAACAGTTGCGATCCTACTACGGCCCGATCCCGCACGGCAGCCGCTCGCAATATGCGGTCGTGCAGATCTCCGCCTCACTCGGCCCCCTGCATGACGCCACCCGCAGGGTGCTGTTCTTGATGCTCGGCACCGTCCTGCTCGGAACGGTCGCGACGGCGCTAGGCGCCGGCTGGCTCGCGGGTCGAGCCGTCGTGCCCGTTTTAGAAATCACGGAACAGGCACGCTCCATCCAGCCGGGCCGCGGCCAGCGGATTACCGCCCATGCCGACGTCCAGGAATTCGCCGGCTTGGTGGCCGTCCTCAACGACGTGCTGGTTCGCCTGGAGCGAGCATTCGACGCACAGCGCCGTATGATCGCGGACGCCGGCCATGATCTCCGCACGCCGCTCACGGTCATGCGGGGCGAGCTGGAGGTGGCGCTCCGCGGTGAACGGCGCCCGGAGGAGTACCGACTGATCCTCTCCAGTGTGCTCGAGGAAGTCGATCACCTGACCTCCATCAGCGAATCGCTCGCGCTGTTGGCTCGACTCGAAGCCGGAGAGCTCACGCTCCAACGGGTGGAGTCCGACGTGGGCGCACTCATGTCCGACGCCGTCACCCACACGCGGGCGCGCGCAGGGTCACGAGTGCTCGAATACGAGCCCCCGGCTGACGAGCCTGTGGCCATGGTCGACACGGGGATGCTTGGTATCGCGATCCGCCATGTGCTGGACAACGCCATCGTGCACACACCCGAAGAGACACGAGTGACAGCCGGTGTCGAGCTGGAGCGCGGCATACTCACCATTGTGGTGGACGACAGCGGCCCAGGCATGTCCTCCGAGGCGATGGAACAGCTGTTTCAGCACTTCTATCGCAGTGACGGTGCCCGATCTCGGACGGGTTGCGCTGGCCTCGGGCTCACGATTGCCGCGGCTATCGTTCAGGCGCACGGGGGCACGATCGTGGCAGACAAGAGTCCCCTGGGCGGACTTCGTATCACGTTCCGCATTCCCGTCATGGTATCCGGTCATTAAAATCGGATTTCACCCCACCTTCACATTCGGTTACGAATCACTTCATGGACATTGCCCAATGTTATGCACGTCGCATTTCGGGTGGGGGCGTGGTGGACGCCAACGTGGGCAAGACTGACGCTTGGATTCGCGGAGCACTCTTCGTGGTGTTCCTCGTCTTGGCTGCCGTGTTCAGTGGGGATCCCCTCATTTCTCTGATCGCCGCACTCCTGGCGCTGCTGTTCGCCGCCACGGGACTCACGCGCAGCTGTCCGCTCTACACGCTTCTCGGCGTGAGTACACGTGCGCGCCGTTCGCGTCCGCAGCATCACTGATCGCCCGGTCGTCGGTCGCTACCTGGACTCGCTGAGGCCTCGACCACATCGTCACGCCATTGCAGCAGTCACCGCGTCAAGGGAGCGCACCATGTGGTCTCCAACCAGCCGGCTCTCAGTTGGTCTCGTTGTCCTCGTCGTGGCCGGTGCCGCAACGATCGACGCAGCGGAAATCCCCGCCTTTGGTCGGCGGTATCGTGTGAGCTGCAGCATGTGCCACAGCGTCATTCCCCGGCTGTCGGCGTTCGGAGAGGTGTTCGCCGGAAACGGGTTCCGCATGGCGAGCGCTGAACCGCCACGCGATACCGTTGGAACCGGAGATGACTTACTCGATCTCTATCGCGACCTCCCTCTTGCCGTTCGCCTGGACGCCTATGCGACGGCGTCGCTCAACGGAGGAACAGATACGGATTTCCAGACTCCGTACAACATCAAGTTTCTTTCCGGCGGCCCGATCGCCAAGAAGCTCTCGTACTACTTCTACTTTTTCTTGTTCGAGCGCGGCGAGGTCGGCGGGATCGAGGACGCGTACGTGTACCTCGACGATATCGGCGGCCAACCGGTAGATCTCGCCGTCGGCCAGTTTCAGGTGTCGGACCCGATGTTCAAGCGAGAGCTGCGCCTGGAATACGAAGACTACGCACTGTATCGCGCACGGGTAGGCCTCCAGCCTGCGGACTTGACGTACGATCGGGGTTTCATGCTGCTCACCGATGCCGCCGGGTTCACCTTCAGCGCGATCGTCGTCAACGGCAATGGAAAGGGAGAAGCTGAGCCCGATCGCGAACTGGACAACGACCCACTCAAAAACTTCTTCGCGCATGTCTCACGCGACGTCGTGCCCGGCCTCCGGCTTGGTGCTATGGGGTACTACGGTCGGCAGGAGGGGACCGCCAACGGCGGACCCCTGGTAAAGAACAGCTTTTGGATAATCGGCGCAGATGCGACAATCACGGCTGGACCGGCCGAGCTCAATCTCCAGTACATCCACCGAAAGGACGACAACCCCACCTTTACGACCGGCGAACCCGAAGCCGTCTTGAACGGTGGACTCGCGGAACTCATCTTCCATCCACGAGGAGCCCGGTGGTACGGCTTGGCACTCTACAATATCGTGGACATGAATCTGCCGCTCCTCAACGTGCGGCTTGGCGGCCCTGACAACGTCGAGCGATACCAGACGTTGACGGGCGGCATCGGTTACGTCGTGCGCCGCAATGTTCGCACGTTCGTTGAGACTACGTGGGATCTGGAACAGGACGAGACCAGGTGGACCCTTGGTTTCACAACGGGGTTCTAACGGACGCAGGGGATTTGAAGGAGACTCACATGCTCAAGCTCTTCTTGGCGCTCTCGCTGACTGTCGCACTGACCAGTATGGCGGTCGGCTCGCTCTCGGCACAGGAGCAGCCCGTCACCAAGGCCATGATCGATCAGGGTGCCTCGCTCTTTGCGGAACGAGGCCTGTGCTACGCCTGCCACGGACCAGAGGGAAAGGGCATCCCGAACCTCGGAGTTGACCTCACGGACGACGAGTGGCTGCATAGCGACGGATCATTCGAGGGGGTGCTCGAGACCATCATGCAGGGCGTGAGCCCAGACAGGTCGTCCAGCGGGACCATGATGCCTCCGAAGGGCGGGAGCTCGCTGTCGAACGATCAGATCAAGGCGGTTGCAGCGTACGTGTGGAGCCTCACCAACAAGCCTTGACTGGCTGTCGGGATGGCGGGACTTCCGAGTCCCGCCATCCCCTTTTCCGTCCCTGGCGCCCCCCTTCACTTCTCCGGATCAACATGGCATTTTGAGGCCCGGCGAATCGGCCTCCGGACCTGGGCTCCCGCGCGGATCCGGCAAACGTGACTTTTCGTCTCTAAAGAGGAAGACATGCTCAATCGCAACGGTGCATTCGTAGTGATGGCCGCCCTCGTGCTCGGCTGCGGTGGTGGCGAGACCGGACAGACGGAATCCGCGGCGCAGCAGACTACTCCCGCGGCCCAACCCACCACCCCGCAGGGCACGCCGACACTCACGGCTCCCAGCGGCCCGATCGATGCCACTCTCGCAGCCGCCGGCAAAGGCCATTTTGCTTCCCGCGGCTGTTCGGGTTGCCACATGGTGACCGACGCCCGAATGATTGGCCCGGGGCTCAAAGGGGTTACCACGCGTCGTGAGTACGACTGGGTTGTCGCGATGATGCTCCGACCCGACTCGATGCTGAAGAACGACCCCGTGGCAAAGGAACTACTCAAGGAGTACGGCACACCCATGGTGGCCATGGGTACGACGCGTGAGGAGGCTCACGCGATCTACGAGTACCTACGGCAGGTCTCGCAGTAGCGTCTTTCGACGTCGCTGAAGAGGGGCGCTAGCGCGGTATGCGCTGGCGCCCCTTTCACTACCCCACGAGCCTCCACACCTGCGCCACCAAGAAGCAGACCGTGAATCCCATCGCAAGGGGTAGGAGCGCAGACACCATCGTCCACTTTGCACTTCCGGTCTCTCGATAGATCGTGTAGAGCGTTGTGGAACACGGGTTGTGGAGCAGGCTAAAGAGCATCAGGTTCACACCCGTCAACAGGGTCCACCCACCGGTTCGGAGCAGATTTCCCGTCGCGCCGATCGAGTCCAACTCGAACATCACACCAGCGCTGTCACCGTGGCCGGTGAGGCCAAGGGTCAGCACCGTCAACATCAGGACCGTGGGAATCACGATCTCGTTGGCCGGAATCGCCACGACGTAGGCCAAGAGGATCACCCCATTCAAACCGATGAGAATGCCGAAGGGATCCATGAGCCGCACCGCATGACTGGCAAGGCTCGCGTCGCCAACTTGGACATTGGCAATCAGCCAGATCACGGCTCCCGCAGGTGCGGCGAACACGACCGCTCGCCACAACACGATCAACGTTCTGTCGATGAGTGACGTGTACAACGTCCGCATGATCTGTGGCGGGCGATATGGTGGCAGCTCGAGGCTGAAAGTCGTCGCTTCACCCTGCAGTCCCGTGTTGGACAGCAGCCACGAAGCGAAGAACATGGCGCCAATTCCGAGCAGGGCGACGCTCACGACTGCCAACGCCGACACCAACCCCGCCAGATGCGCCGGCACCAGCGCGCCAATGAAGATGGCAGCAATCAGAATCTGGGTCGGCCACCGACCGTTACACAGAGAGAAGTTGTTGGTGATGATCGCGATCAGTCGCTCGCGCGGGCTGTCGATGATACGTGTCGCGACCACCCCGGCAGCGTTGCACCCAAAGCCCATGCACATCGTGAGCGCCTGTTTCCCATGTGCGCCCACTCTGTGGAACAACGGATCAAGGTTGAAGGCGACCCGTGGCAAGTAGCCGAAATCCTCCAACAACGTGAAGAGCGGGAAGAAGATCGCCATTGGAGGAAGCATGACACTCACCACCCACGCGGTCGCGAGGTACACCCCGTCCAGCAACAAGCCGTCGATCCACACCGGGATTCCTACCGCGAGGCTCATACTCTTGAGAGCGGGGTGAACCGTATCGAGCAACACCCACGCGAGAAACTGTGACGGCGCGTTGGCCCCAGAAATAGTGATCCAGAAGACCATCGTCAGGAGCGCCAACATCACAGGGAATGCCGTCCAGCGACCCAGGAACACGCGGTCAAACAGTCGATCCAGGTCGAACTTCACTCGCCGAACGCCTCGCGCACTCGACGCTGCGGCAATCGTCTCCGCGACATCGTACAGACTCTTGGTGAGCGAATCATGGAATTGGGGGCTCAGCGTCCACCGCAGTGCCGTCGCCCGGTCGAGGATCGCCTCAGCCACCGGCGCGACGGCCACGGCTTGACCTCCACCCGGGGTGGCGCTCGGTTCCACCGTCGGGTTCGCACCCAGACTCCCGAGGTCGCCGGAGCGGAGGGCAACCTCTACGCGACTGTCGGCGTTCAATAGACGCAGGGCCACCCAGCGAACATTCGGCAAACGTGGGAACGCGTCGCGAATCGGTTCGCTGAGTGTTGCCACCGCCGTCTCGACTTCCGACGGATAGCGATCGATCCGATAGGGACTGGTCGCCGTCGCGCCCGTCGCGACGCCGTGAACGGCGCTCAGTAGATCCGTGATCCCTTGACCGCTGCGCGCAACCGTGGGGATGACTGGGACCCCGAGTTGTCTGGCGAGCACCTCTGTGTCGATCGCAATACCGTGGCGCCGCGCCTCATCCATCAGGTTGAGACAGACCACGACCCGCGGCGTGATCTCGAGGATCTGGAGTACCAAGTTCAGGTTACGCTCGAGTCGGGTCGCATCGACGACGACGACCGTGACATCTGGCTGACCGAACAGGATGAAGTCCCGCGCGACCTCTTCATCCGCACTTCCCGCTTGAAGCGAATAGGTTCCGGGAAGGTCGATCAACTTGACCCGATGGCCTTCGAGCTCGAAGCCTCCTTCCGCTCGGGCTACCGTCTTGCCAGGCCAATTCCCGGTGTGCTGCCTGAGTCCCGTGAGCGCGTTGAAGACGGTGCTCTTGCCCGTGTTGGGATTGCCGGCGAGCGCGACGAGATAGTCCCACTGGTCCGGGCTCACACCCAACTGCACAAGCGCCTGATCGCGGTGGGCACCACATCCCACACATGGGTCGAGCGCGGTCACGTACCCTCCGCCGACGTCGTGGACGGACTTCGCTCAATGCGAACCATTTCGGCTTGCTCACGACGCAGGGCGATCAGCGCATCTCGAATGTCATACGCCACCGGACCCGCAATCGCTCCGCGAAGCTCGGCCCGGACCAGCGTTCCCGGCACCAAGCCCAAGTCGAGCAGTCGACGACGCTGTGGTCCCGGACACGCAGGAGCGATCTCCTGCACGACACCAGACTCGCCCGGACGAAGGTCCGCGAGTGACGTCCTGGTGATTTCGGCAGCTAGCTCTTCTAGTGAGACACGAGCCACGGTGATGTTGGCGGCCACCACGGGCTCTAGCAGGTGCTCGGCCCCATCCACGATCAACCGAACACGCTCCGGCGTCGCGTCGACTAACTGCAGCCTTGCGCCCGGCGCCAGGCCCGCCACCACCAGACGCTCGTAGACCTCACGTGGCTCGTCTTCCAGGTGCACGATGGTCGCCGTCTGACCCGGAGCCAGTGCCGCGATGGTCAGGCCCGTTCGGGGTGGGAGCTGCCCCGAGGCCGTGGGGATCGGATCTCCGTGCGGATCGTACACCGGGTGTCCCATCGATGCCGACAGCTCTTCGGCACGGCCGGCAGAAATGGTGTGTTCGCGCCGCTCCGCGTCGTCGTGCCAATCAACGGGCGCCATGCTGGTGCGATCTGCCAAATACCGTTCCCACAGGCGATGGCGTCGGAGCACGCGGCGCGCTTCCGCACGACCCTGCTCGGTAATTCCCAGCTCTTGACCCTTGGACTGCACGAGTTCAAGGGCTTCCAGCTGTGCGACGAGGTCGACCACTCGCCCGTGCCTGAGACCCAGTGCGCCCGCCACGCTGTCGAGTGTACCGTAGCGGCCCCGGTAGTCGAGATCGTGCAGGTGTTTGAGCGCATCCTCCATCCGCACACGCCGGGTAAGCCGCACCACCCTCACCAGGCGCGGCACAAGCCCCTTCCGCGGCCAAAGCACGACGGCTGCTACCGCAACAATGCCAGCGAAGACCGCAAGTGCCAGACCTGGATCGACCATCGAGTTCCCTTCGTTCCGCTCACTGTACCTGGTGACACGAGACAACCAATGACCCAAATCTAGTGGATCCAGCATACCGGACGAGCATCGAAGATCACAACTCGTCGCCTTGGTGTCCGTACCGTATCTTTCACACCACGTCAGGGCGATCGACTTCCGCAACTTCACGGGGTCTAGATGGAACCCTTCAAAATCAAGTCCGTCGAGTCTATTCCTTTCACGACCCGTGAACAGCGAGCGGTCGCGCTGCGGGAATCTGGCTACAACGTGTTCAGCATTCCGGCGCGGCTAATCACGATCGACCTGCTCACCGACTCGGGTACGTCAGCGATGTCCGACCACCAATGGGCGGCGCTGATGCTCGGTGACGAGTCGTACGCGGGGAGTCGGAACTACTACCACTTTGAAGACACGATCAGGAAAATCACAGGCTACCGGCACGTCATCCCGACCCACCAAGGACGTGTCGCGGAGAATCTCCTGTTCACCGCTCTCGTCAGTCAAGGGGATCACATCCCCAACAACATTCACTTCGACACTACACGTGCGAATATCGAGCACAACAAGGGCGTGGCGGTCGACTGCGTCATAGACGACGCCTACGATCCGGTGAAGGATGTCGCGTACAAGGGCAATATGGACATCGCCAAACTCGATCGTGTTGTCGCCGACGTCGGACGTGATCGAATCCCTCTGGTCCTGCTTACGATCACCAACAACTCGGGCGGCGGACAGCCCGTGAGCCTGGAAAACGCTCGTCAAGTCGCCGCGTGGTGCCACCGGCACAGGATACCGTTCTTTCTTGATGCCTGTCGGTTCGCTGAGAACGCCTACTTCAACAAACAGCGCAGCAATCTGACCGCGGAGATCAAGGAGATCACCCGCCAGTTCTTCGATGTTGCGGACGGTTGCACGATGTCGGCGAAAAAGGACGGTCTCGTCAACATCGGCGGCTTTGTCGCGCTCAATGACGACCACTTGGCCACCAAGATCACGAACATGCTGATTCTCATCGAAGGATTTCCGACCTACGGTGGGTTGGCAGGCCGTGACCTCGAGGCCATCGCGCAGGGGCTCGAGGAGGTGCTCGACGAGCACTATCTCGCGCATCGCATCGGTCAGGTACAAACATTCGGCGAGACCCTCCACCGACTGGGTGTGCCAATCGTGCTGCCGATCGGGGGACACGCGGTGTATCTCGATGCACGGCGGTTCTTGCCCCATATCCCGCAGGACCAGTTCCCCGCTCAGGCGCTCACGTGCGCCCTATATCTGGAAGGCGGCATCCGTGGGGTGGAAATCGGCGGTCTGATGTTCGAAAGCGAAGGTGAGTGGCCAGAGCTCGAACTCGTGCGCCTCGCCGTGCCACGACGGGTGTACACGGCGAGCCACCTCGACTACGTGGCGCGGGTGTGTGGTGAGCTATACGCGGAGCGCAAACAGATCGAAGGTCTCCGGCTGATCTACGAGTCCCCCGTGCTGCGCCACTTCACGGCGCGCCTCGAGCCCATCAAAGCGTGAGCTTGCGACCCACCGCCTGCGCCACACGGTCGAGCTGATCCATCAGGGTTTCGAACTCGCCGTGGAGGGGCGCCGCATCAGGAACACGGTTACGAACATCACGCCGGAGGCGAGCAGAGCCCAAGTGTACACGTTCCAGAACCCGGCCGCCGAGACGCCAATCAGCCGCAGCGCAACGGCCACGACGACGCCCCCCATAATGGCTGCCATCGCTTCCGGGACGCCGGGCCGGCGCGTGTACAGCCCGGCGACGATAGGTACGAAGAGACTCACCCCGAGCAGCGAGTAGAAGATGCTGAGAGACCCGATCACCGACGGCAACACGATGGCGAGCCCGATGCCCAGCGCGCCACCACCAATGGCCGCGCCCCTGGCAACCCGCAGGACCTGGATGTCGCTCGCATTCGGGCGTACAAACCGGCGATAGAGATCCTCCGAAAGCGACGTCGACAGCATGAAGAGAATCGCGTCTGCCGAGCTGATCTCGGCGGAGAACACCGCAGCGAGGCCAATGCCGCCCAGGGCCACCGGCAAGCCCGCCATCAGAACCGTGGGGAGGGCCAGCTCTGGATTGGCGAGACCTGGATCGTATACACGAGCGAACATGCCGAGCAGTGGCGGAAAGAGCGCGAACACGAGGAGTGCGGCTCCACTCACACCAACGCCCCATCGCACGGTCCGTTCGTCCTTCGCGCCATACACCTTCTGCAACAGACCGGGTGACACAACGAAAGCTGGCGCCAGCAGCGCCAGGTAGACCCAGCCGGACCTTCCCCCCTCCCAGAACCCGAAGTAATCCTGGCCCGTCGGCGCTGCCGCCTGCAGGGCCGACCAACCCCCTGCGTCCATCACCACCCACGGCACGGCAATCGCGAACCCCAGGACAAGCACCACCAACTCCACCAGGTTCACCCAGGCGGAGGTGAGCAACCCACCGGCGGTGAAGTAGATGGTCATGACCCCACCACCGATCAGGCAGCCAACGAGTTTGGGGACTCCCGCCACCACGTTGAGCACCCACGCCACCGCGATGAGCTGTCCGGCCAGGATCGCGAGGGTCCCGATCCAGAGGAGAATGGCAATCACCGCCCGCACGGACTTCCCGTAGCGCAACTCTAAGTAATCACCGACGGTATACAGATTCTTCGCCTGAGCGATGCGCCAGATTCTCGGACCGATCCATATGGCCAAGACCAACGTGCCGATGCCTGCGGAACCCACCCACCACCAGGCACTCAATCCGTCGCGGTATCCGAGCCCTGCAGCACCAACCGTCGATCCAGCGCCGATGTTCGCGGCAAGTACGGTCGAGAACAACAGCACGGGACCCAGTTGCCGGCCTGCTACGAAGAAAGCGCCGGTCGTTCCGACTCGGCGCCCAATCCAAAGACCGATGAGGACGAGTCCGACCGAGTATGTGAGAAGGGTGAGGAGGGTGAGGTTCATCGACCGTCTGGCGACATCTCGCGTGCTGCCGGAATTCCTGGGAGACCCGTCGCCGCCCGCACCGCGCGGAGGATTGCCGTGGCAACGACATCCGCCGCCAGCGCCCCAATCGTGAGCACGTCGGCGTTGCCCTCGTAGCCACCGAGCGCCAACGCGAACATCGTGTCGCCGTCCCACGGGGTATGGGCCGGCACGATTGCGCGCGCGAGTCCATCCTGCGCCATCTGCGCAATTTTGGTCGTCTGCGACTTGGTGAGCGTCGCATTTGTTGCGATGACGCCAATGGAGGTGTTTTGCCCGGGTGCTGAAGGAATCGTGGCGCCCGAGCGAATCAACTCACGCGCGTCGGCGAAGCCCGCGCCGTCTCCCGTTCGCACACCCGCCACAATCTTTCCTGTTGCGGGATCGAGCACGTCACCGACGGCGTTGACCGCAACCAAAGCTGCCACTGTCAGCCCGTCGGGTAGGGTGACCGATGCCGAGCCCAGCCCTCCTCGCATGGCACGGCCCGGTCCGCCGAGTTTTCCAATCGACGCGCCCGCACCTGCGCCCACGCTTCCTTCGGCGACCGGGCCAGCCGTTGCCACCCGTGCTGCCATGTACCCGCACGCCGCATCGGGACGGACGGATGGATCCTCGCCGACCATCAAGTCGAACAGGATTGCGCCAACCACAATCGGCACGCGCACATTCCCGACCTGAAAACCCACGTTCCGCTCTTCCAAGAAGCGCATGACCCCGCCCGCGGCATCGAGCCCGAAGGCGCTCCCACCTGCAAGCACGACCGCGTGCACCCGCTCGACCGTATTGACGGGGTCGAGCAGCGCGATCTCGCGCGTCCCGGGCGCACCACCGCGCACATCGACACCACCCACCGCACCCGCGGGCACGAGCACAACCGTGCAGCCCGTGGGCCGCTCCGTGAGCGTGTGGTGTCCGACCACAACACCTGTCACTGCGGTGAGTCCCGGCTCAACCCGTGCGGGTCCCGTTTGCCCCACCGCGCAATCCATGATGGTCAGCGACGTCGCGATCGCGATCGCCGCGCTCAAGCCACTCCGTCGCATTACGCCGTCCCCTCGTGATGAGCCATCGGTGTTTAGCCTATCCTCTGCCCCCTCTGCCCCCTCTGCTCTGCGCAAGTACCATCCGGACTCCGGACGTGTCAAGCACAGCATTGCCTGGTTTCGCCCCTGATTCTAGACTGCGGGGACTTCGGAGGCATCGCTGGGGGAGCATGAAGAGTATCGCGTTCTCGATTACAATCTTGATGGTCACCTCACCGCTTGCGGCGCAATCGGCGTGCCCGGCAGCTGCCGACCCTGACGTCAACGACGGCTGGGCTCTTTATCGTGACGGGTCGATCGAGACCGCTCGAGAGGCCTTCGACCGTGGTCACGTACGTTGTCCGCTTCACGTCGGGGCCCGCGCAGGACTCGGCTATGTAGCCCTCAGGCTCGAGCGGCTCAACGAGGCCCGTGGGTGGTTCCTCGGGATCGTGGCGCATGATCCGGACAATGTTGACGCGCTGTTCGGCCTCGGCGTTGTGGCATGGCAACAGGGAAACGACCTCGACGCCCGCGGCTTTTTAGACCGAGTGCTGGCGCTCGATCCGGCTCGCGAGGACGCCCGTGAGTACCTCGCGCAAATCCGCAGGCCACCTTTACGGCCACCCCTAATCCCCCCGGTATCTCTTCAGTACTGGTCGCGGGTGAATGGTGACCACTTCGAGGTTCGTGCTGGCTCTGTCTGGGCTCCGTTCTACATCAAGGGTGTCAACCTGGGAGCCGCGCTTCCCGGCAAGCACCCGAGTCAGTTCCCGGACTCGTTGACCTATTGGCAGTGGATCACGCAGATCGGCGCGATGGGCGCAACCGCGATTCGCCTATACACGATCCACCCACCACACTTCTACCGGGCGCTGGCTCGCTACAATCGGACACATCCAGCGAAGCCGCTGTGGCTGGTGCACGGTGTGTGGACGGAGCTTCCACCTCACCATGATTTCAGCGACCGCACGTGGAACCACGCGTTTCGCACGGAAGCCCGCAGAGTCGTCGATCTGTTGCATGGGCGAGCCAACATCCCGCAGCGTCCCGGTTACGCCTCGGGGTATTACACAGCCGATGTGTCACGCTGGACACTTGCATACATCATTGGCCGTGAGTGGGAGCCGTTTGCGGTTCATGCATATGACAGTCTGCATGCACCCGTCACAGACTATGCCGGGCGATTTCTCTCGATGACCGGCGGGACTGCCACCGAAGCATGGCTTGCAGCATTCTGCGACTCGATGATCGGGTACGAGCACGACACGTACCGCACGCAGCGGCCCATCGCATACACGAGCTGGCCAACACTGGATCCCCTGTATCACCCGACTGAAACCACCGTTGCTGAAGAGCTGGCCATTCGCCGAGCGTTAGGTGACAAGATCGACCGGACGCCAAAGGAATACGACAACGACCTCGTCACGCTTGACCCGAGTCTCGTTACGGCGACCGATGAGTACAAAGCCGGATACTTCGCTTCATATCACGCGTACCCCTACTATCCCGACTTCATCGCCCTCGATGGTGGATACGAGCAGTACCTGCGCCGGCTCAAGGCGCACCACACCGGGATGCCCGTCGTCATCGCCGAGTATGGCGTTCCCGCGAGCTACGGGATCGCGCACTTCGAGCCCAACGGCTGGCATCACGGTGGGCATACGGAACAAGGCAAAGCCGAGGTCGACGCCGAACTGACGCGCCTCATTGCCAAGACGGGCATGGCGGGCGGGATGCTGTTCGCGTGGATCGACGAGTGGTTCAAGAAGAACTGGGTCGTGATCGACTTGGAGCGGCCGCTCGAGCGAGTCCGGATGTGGCTGTCCCGTCTGAATGCGGAAGAACAGTACGGCATCGTCGCGACGGATCCAGAGCCGCGGCTGCCCGGTCGGACCCTGCATGACCGACTGCGAGCGTGGCGCGACGTTCCACCCCTCTATGGCGGTCGTCTTCGTGCACTGGCCGACGAGGCAAACTTGTGGCTCTTGGTCGAGCCCGGGGCGGGTCGCCTGTTCGATCGCGTCTTGGTCGGTCTCGACGTCATCGACGCTCGCTCCGGTAGTTTCCGCTGGCCGGGGAAACGCGGCACTGAGCTCCCCGTGGGCGTGGAGTTCATCGTTGTCGTCACCTCTGACGAGGTCCGGGTGCTCGCCGATCCCAACGCGAACCCATTCCGAGTGTGGTTTCGGCTACCACTCAGTCTGCCTGAAGTGGCGCGAGGCTTCGGGAGCGACGTTCCCGGATTCTTCGAGGGATCGTTCGATCAGGTGTACAACCTCCCGCTGCAACGGCGGCGGCGAACCGACGGCCGGTTCGATTCTCTACGGGTCGTCATTAACCGGCGACGCTTCGGACGCGACTCCACCGAGTATGCGGCAAGCGGCTACGACCGCGGGGTGTTGTCTCCCGGTCCCTGGCCCGACGGCGCGTGGGAGCGCGATTCGGCAAGCGGGACTATTGAGATTCGTATACCTTGGGGGCTGATCAACGTCGCCGATCCCAGCAACCGACAAGTGCTGAGCAGCTCCGGGACATCGACGGAGCACTTTCAGACGACGCAAATCGAAGGCATTCGGATGGTGTTGGCCGCACAACGTGGCGAGGCTTGGCAGCAATGGCCGGAGACCCGCCCCGACAGTGCGGAGACCTTCACATGGCCCACGTGGGACGAGCCCCGCTGGCGCTTCCGGGTAAGGCCTGGCTTCGAGGCCATGCGTCAGGTGTTCACGGAGCTCGAGCGGGAGGAGGTTCTGCGATGACCGTGATCGGCAGGTCCGTTCTCCTCTTACTCGCTGCAGGCGCCCTCGCCGGTCCAGTGTCGGCTCAGGACCCTGCTGACGAAGCGTGGAACCGGGGCGATACGGATGCCGCGCGCCGCCTGTACGCCGAGCGGCTGGCCGCCGACTCGTCGGATATCCGAGCGCTCCACCGCATGGCTCTCATGTTCGCGTGGGACAACCAATTCCCACCGAGCCTCGCGTTGTTCGATCGATTGCTCAGCATCTCGCCAGAGAATATCGACGCCCGTGTCGGTCGTGCCCGTGTCCTCGCCTGGGCTGGGAGACTCGCCGAATCGATTGCCGCGCACGAGGCTGCTCTCGCGCGCCATCCTGGAGACCGGCAGGTTCTACTGGGCCTTGCGCTCGTCCTCGCATGGGACAATCAACTCGATTCGGCGAAATCCATCTATGGGCACCTCGTCGGTGCCGACTCCGCTGATGTGCAAGGCTGGCAGGGTCTCGCCAGGACGGTGGCATGGCACGGTGATCTGATCGACGCCGAGCGTCAGTGGCGCGATGCATTGTTGCGGGACGATGGCAATCCGGAACTGCTCATCGGCCTGTCGCAGACGCTTCGGTGGCAAGGACGAAACGACGCGGCACGGGAGGTACTCGAGAGAGTACCCGCCGACGCTCGGCAGTCACGTGGCTACCTCGAGGAAGCACGGTCGATCGCCGTGGGTCTCGATCCGCGCATGACCCCCCGCATGATCCTCGAGATCGATTCGGACGACAACACGATTGCGACGGTGGTGCTGCGAGGAGACATGCCGATTGCCCCTCGGTTCCGGGTCGGGCTGGACGCCTATGCCCGGCATGCAGATTGGGACGCACCGCTCCAAGAGAGTCGACGTGCGTGGGGTGCAGCGCTCACCGGCCAGGTGCTATTGGAACCCGGTTGGACAGTCCGCGCTGGAGTCGGTGCGTCGGGGTCGAATGGTATCGGCGCGTCGACCGAGCCGACGGTTCAGGCACGTATCGCTAGCCCGGCCCGCTACCGGTTCGGTGGCACCGCCACGTTCCAGCGATCTGCCCTCGACGCGACGGCTCTCCTAATTGACAGCGGCGTCACGTACACGGAAGGCGGGATCAGTTTTCGAGCGCAACCGGCGTATCAACTGTCACTCGAGGCAGGCGGTGCCGTCGCCAATTTCGTGCAGAGCGATCAGTCAAACCGCCGTCTGTCAGGCTTCTTGGCAGCAACTCAGCGACTCTCACCGTCGTGGGCCGCGGCTGTTCGCCTCCGACTCTTCGGATTTCGCATTGCGAACGCGCTCATCGGGCTATTCGATCCTGGTTTCTACAACCTCAACGAACTCATCGGTCGATGGCGGCCAGTCCGGGGCCCGTACCACGTCACCCTGGAGGTCTCACCTGGCCTCGAGAAGGTCGGGAGCGATGGGTCGTTTCATGGAACGGTCCGAGCGCTCGTTACCGGAGCCTATGACATCGCGCCGGGCCGTCAGATCGGCATCACGACACTGTACTCGAACGCCGGACTCCAGTCCTTTTCCACTGGAGAAGAAGGCTACCGCTACTTCTCTATTTCGCTGTTTGGATCGTGGGTGTTCTGATTTGAAAGGACCACCGTCTGCGCTGCCGTCGACAGAACTCGGGCATTACGGTATGATCCGGACGAACGACCACGCTTGCGATCGCAGCATCTTCGACTCAGGCCGGTAGGTCGAGCGTGTCCGACCAACAGACTGCGCGCACCAATCCAACCACGGTTCTCGTCGTCGACGACGACCCTGAGACTGCTCAGCTCGTACGGGCCGCCCTGTCCACGCAGGGAGTCGAGATTCGGAGCGTTGCATCGGCTGCCGGTGCACGAGACACTCTTGCGGCGACCGATGTGTCCCTCATCGTCCTCAACATCGTCCTGCCGGATGCAGACGGACGGTTTCTCATCACCCAGTTCGATCAGGATCCACGCGCATCCGGCATCCCGGTCATCATCGTCTTGGGCTTCTTCGGTCCGCAACCGCGTGACGAGTGCCTCCGCCTTGGCGCCATGGCCGTCCTCGAAAAGCCGTTGGACGCCGACGCGCTACGAGCTGCTGCAGAGGGACCTCTGCAGCACGTCGCCACGATCGGCCGCGATCCCCAGCATGATCGTGTCACCGGTCTGCTCAGCCGTGCGGCTCTGGCTGAAGCGTTTGCGCAGCAGGTAGTCGATGCCAGCGGTCGGGGCATGCCTCTCAGCATCGCGCGGCTCGACATCGACGTCGTAGGTCCGAGTGAGTCCTCGCAACTGCTTGCGCGCGACGACGAACTCTTGAGAGGAGTCGGAGCTCGCCTCGTCGACGAGCTGTCTGAGGGCACCATCATCGGTCGGTGGGAGGGAAACGATTTCGTCGTGCTGTTTCCGAACACGAACACGGCAGGAGCGATGGAGCAGCTTCGCAAGGCACAGACCGCGTTCACCTCATCGCGGTTCGAGCGCTCGGACGATGGACCCGTGGAGCTCACCTTCTCCGGCGCGGTCATTCCCGTCGAGCCCGAGACGCTGATGGATGAGGCTGTGGCCACCGCCGACCACCTCCTGGTTCGCGCTCGGACCGAGGGTCCGTCGCGCCTGTTCTCGCCAGATGACGTGGTCGAGCACCCGGAGCCCACGATCCTCGTGGCCGAAGACGATCGTGTCGCGGCTTCCCTCGTCAAGCACCGACTCGCGCGTGCTGGTTTTGACGTGGTGCACCGCGATGACGGGGCGAAAGCACTGAGCGCGGCCATGGAGCGGAACGTGTCGCTGTTCGTCCTCGACATTCGCATGCCTGGCATGGACGGCCTCGAGCTGCTCAAACGACTGCGTGAGTCCGACCGGTACGCCGAAGCTCCCGTGCTCATGTTAACGAGCCTGGGACGCGAGGAAGATATTGTCCGAGCGTTCGATCTCGGTGCCACGGACTATGTGACAAAGCCGTTTTCGCCCGTCGAGTTGCTGGCCCGAGTGCAGCGTCTCCTTCGGCGCCAAGACGCAGGCGCCACTCAGTGAGCAGCATCTCCTCCACAGACGGTCTTGGGTTGCATGGAAGCACGCTGTGGGCGATGCAGCGTGCCCTGCCATTCGACTACGGTCTGGGGGAACAGCTCCTCCTCTTCCTCGCCATCGGCATCGGACTCCTGTTCTTCTGCGCTGTTGCCTTTGCCGTTTCCGTCGTCGTGTTGCGGCTGCGGAATCAGCGCAAGGCGGGCAAGTGGCAGGCACTCGAGGCCAAGTGGGAGGCGGCAATCTTCGATGTGATTGCCGGCGACGCAGCACCGGAAACGCTGTGGAACTTGGTCGCCCGTGACGAGCAGCTTTACTGCGTCGACTACATCCTCCAATTCGCGCGGCGCGTTACCGGCGAAGAGCGCCGACGGCTCGCCGTTTTGGCGCAACCCTTCCTGCCAGAAGTGGCGGCGCGCGTACACGGCCGGGATCCTCAGCGGCGGGCTCGCGCCGTGCAGACACTCGGCGAACTCGGTCTCGCCACCTACGCCAACGAAGTGATCTTGGCGCTCGATGATCCCTCCCCACTCGTGACCATGGTTGCCGCACGTGCCCTGTCGCGAGAGGAACACGCCAGCCACTTCGGTCCTGTGCTCTCGCACCTCCACCGCCTCACAGATTGGAGTCCGAGCTTCCTCGCTGCCATGCTGTCGTTTGTCGGACCGAGTGTCGCGCCGGCTCTCCGGTCCGAACTCGCCGACCCTCGACGCCCGCCGAAGGTGCGCGCGGTAATCGCCCGCGCGCTCCTCAACCTCAACGATTACGATGCAGCCAACGTGGCCGCACGTGTCCTCGAAGACGAGACCGATCGCGAGTTGGTGACCGCAGCACTCCGCCTTCTCGCGGCCATCGGCCGTGAAGAGCACCTCCCCTTGGTTCGCAAAGCCGCGAAGTCTGACGACTTCTTAGTCCGCGCTCAGGCAGCGA
>JAOTWK010000149.1 GCA_029862935.1 Gemmatimonadota bacterium
CACCTCGGCGACGAAGCCCACTGGGACGACGATCCCGATGACAACCCGATGCCGGCGCTGGGCGAAGCGAGTGCCGCCATGACCAGCCAGGTCTGCTCGGGGTGTCACGTCAACAGCCACCAGCAGTCGATGCGCGAGCGCAACGTTCACTACGAGAGCGACGTCGCCTGCGTCGATTGCCACCAGGTCCACGACAACGCGCACGACTCGCTGCTCAAGCGCAACGAGACCGAGCTCTGCCTGGAGTGCCACACCGAGGTCGAAGCTCAGTTCGCGCTGCCGTACCGGCACCCGGTGAACGACGCCATCGTCAAGTGCAGCGAGTGCCACCTCTCGCTGGACGTGACGCGCGCGGAGCTGTCGCGCTGGAACACCAACAACCCCTGCTACACGTGCCACAAGGAGTTCCAGGGACCGTTCCCCTACGAGCACCAGGCTACGGTGGACTACTCGACGCACGAGGGCGCCTGCCTGGCCTGCCACGAGGCGCACGGAGCCAGCAACCCGCGCCTGCTCAAACAGCCCTACGCGGGGCCGCACTACAGCCTGTGCTCGCAGTGCCACACGGTGCCCCTGCACAATTCCAACAGCAAGCACGGGACGCAGTGGGCGAGCGTGCCGTGCAACGAATGCCACGTCGACATCCACGGATCGTACACGAGCCGGAACTTCCTCTCGCCGTCGCTCGACGCGCAGGGGTGCTTCGTGTTCGCGTGCCACCAGAAGTAGGTCGAAACCATGAGAGCGGCTGCAACGCGCATACTCCTGATCGCGGCGGGCTTCGCGCTCCTCGCCGGTCCCGCGCCGGCCGGCACCTATGACGCGGCGATCAAGATTGGCGCCATCATCTTTGACGAGGAGGGCGACCTCTCCGCCGTCCAGGAGACTCAGAACATCTACGACGGATTCTCGCTCTCCCGCCTCTACTTGGCCGGGACGGTGGACCCGCGCAACACGTTCCGCCTCGACCTGACCGAGGCCAACCTGGACAGCCGCAAGGGCACGCTCCTGTACCGCATGCCCGGCGTGGTCAAGTTCACCGCCGCCTACGACCAGCACCGCCAGGTGTACGACGCCGACCGCGCGGTGACCTCGGACCGCAACGACTGGCGCTTCGGCCTGGACGTGGGCACCAACAAGTCGTGGCTCCTGCGAACCTATTTCAACGCGCAGCAACGCGACGGCGCCCGCCTGGGTTACCCCGACGGGACGGCCAGCATCCTGGGTGACCGCTACGAGAACAAGCTGCTCGCGGGCGGCGCCGACCTGGAGTTCCGGCCCGGGCCCTGGCGTCTGGCCGTGGCCTACGACTACTCGAAGTTCACCAACGACCTCGCGTCCGTCACCGACCGCACCGGCAACGTCGTCTCGGTGCGCGCGTTCGGCCCCTGCTACTTCGCGCCCGACCGGTATACGCACATGCTGCGCGCCAGCTACGGCAAGAGCGAGCAACCGGACAGCAGCCTGGACTACGAGCTCTACAACTTCCAGTACACCGGTGTGTTGCGCGTCATTGACCCGGTGCGGTTCAAGTACAACCTCTACCTCAACCGCATCGACAACAAGTCCACGAAACTCTATACGGACAACATCCAGAACAACTTCGACCTGGTCTGGTACACCGGCTACGGCGAACTCTTCGGCGGCTACGGCTACCAGCTGAACGACGACGACCGCTCCATTACGAAGTACGACGTCTACCGCCTGGGAGGTACGCTGCGCTGGCAGAACCAGGTGACGGCGAAGGTGAGCTACGCCAACCGCACCAAGGACGACGAGGCCAAGCGCACGCTGCTGCAGGACATGGAGGCCGAACAGGTGCGCGCGACCCTAGAGGTCAAGCCCATCGACGACCTCGTCATCGGCGGGCGTTTCATCGACCGGCGGCGCGAGTTTCCCGACGTGGGCGTGAAGAGCGAGGGCTCGGTCGCCGGCGGATTCGCCAACTACCGCATGGCCGGCTGGGGCGCGCTGGCGGCAGACTACACGTACTACGACGAGGAATACGACAACTTGTACGGGCGCTTCCAGACCGCGACCCATGCGGTGACGGGCCGCATCGACTGTGACTACGTCGAGAACCTGTTCCTGAGGGCCGCGGTGACCTACCTCAAGGTCGAAGAGGATCTGGACATCGAGAAATCGATTCTTTCGTTCGAGGGGATGTATACGGTGGCGGACGACTACCACCTGGAGATCAAGTACAACGTCTATAACTACGACGACTTCGTCGTTCTGGACCGCTACTACACGGCGAACGTCGTGTGGGTGAACGTGGCCTGGGACCTGCACTTCGAGTGACGGACCGGTGCCGCTTTAGGAAGGAGCTGACCGAGCATGAGAAGGATAGCGCAACTAATCGCCCTCGCCGCTCTCGCCGTGGCCGTGATCGCCGGCACGGGCTGCGAGCGCACGGTGACGGTACAGGAGACTGTCACAGAACCGGCGAACTGTTTCGACTGCCATAGCGACCAGAGCACATTCCTGGTGGCCGCGGAGAAGCAGTGGTCCAACTCCTGGCACGCGAGCGGCCGCACGCTGCACGAGAAGGTGAGGGACTGCAAGGACTGCCACACCAGCGAGGGCTTCGTCGCCAGGGCCGCCGGATCGCCGCTTCCGAGTTCGGTCACGATCGAGAACCCGACGGTGATCCACTGCTTCACGTGCCACGCGCCGCACACCAACGGCGACCTGCGGCTGCGCTGGACCGCGCCCTATACGCTCGAGGACGGCACGAGTTACAACATCGGCGCCAGCAATCTGTGCGCCTCCTGTCACCACTCGCGCGCCGACGTGGCGTCGCGGACCGCTCCGACGTACGGCCTCTACGACCGCTGGGGTCCCCACCACGGCCCGCAGAGCGACTTGCTCATGGGAACGAACGGATATGAGTACGCCAGTTATACGTACGATGACCTGACGTTTCACCGTAACACGCCCTTGGACGACGGGAGTAACGACGGCTGCCTGAAGTGCCACTTCAAGACGGAGCTCAACGCCGTCGTCGGTGGTCACTCGTTCAACATGGAGTATGACCTCTTCGGAGAAGAGGTCTTCAACTTCGGCGGGTGCGACAACGGAGCCTGCCACGACGGCGCTATCGAAGATTTGGACGACGGCTTCAACTACCAGACCGTCCAGGACAGCGTGGAGACGATGCTGGTCACGCTCCGGGGTCTTCTGGTAGCGGGTGGGTTGCTCACCGACAGCACGGGCCTGCCCGTGGGCACCTCGAGCAACCGGTTTTACACGTCGGCCGACAGCGCCGGCGCGGTGTGGAACTTCCTGATCGTCGAAGAGGACCGCAGTCACGGTGTGCACAACTCGAAGTACATCATCGGGCTGCTCGACTCCGCGATCAAGTTCATGCAGGGAACGCTTTCCTCGCCGGCGCCCGTGGCCACGCGGCGCGGCGACGACGTTCCCGGCGCGTCGCACTAGCATCCGGTCGGGGCGCATCAGACTCTTGCTCGGTCGGGCGGGGCTCTTCGGAGCCCCGCCCGTTCTTTCCTCGCCGCCGTTCGAAAACGCATCGGTGCGGTGCGAGTTCTGGTCTCGTTGACAAAAGCAACGGTTGCAGCCGGCGACCGTTGACAAGCACAACGACCGGGCCCTAATATACGGATAGACAGCTCCGCTACTGGGCGGGCCCGATAAGGACGCTTCGGATCAGGGGTTTGCGCTTCATGGTCGCACGTTTCCCATCGTTCCTCTCGCGGTCGCGTGGTTTCGCGACCGTCCTCCTGGCCGCGGCCGCGGTGGCTTCGTCCACGCCCGCCCTCGCGCAGACGGACAACGAGAGCTGCCTCGACTGCCACGACGACGCCGACCTCGAGAGCGCCGACGGGCGCTCCGTGGGCGTCTCGCCCAAGGTTTTCGCGGCCAGCGTGCACGGCGACCTCGACTGTGTCGAGTGCCACGCCGCGCCGGGCGATTTCGAAGACGAGCCGCACTGGTCGAGCTACGTGTTGGTCGACTGCGCCGAGTGCCACGACGACGTGGCCGAGGAGTTCGACGGGAGCGTGCACCACGTGGGCCGGCGCGGCCGCAGCGACCGCGTGGTCGCCTGCGACGACTGCCACGGCACGCACGACATCCTTTCCGCCGGCGAGGCCGCAGCGCCGACCTACAAGCACAACATCCCCGCGCTGTGCGGGCGCTGCCACGGCGAGGAGTCCGTTGTCACCGAGTATTTCGTGCGCCTGCCCGTGAGCCTGCCCAACTATCTCGCCTCGGTGCACGGGCAGGGATGGCAGAACGGAGACGGACATACCGGGCGCCGCTGGAACGAGGGCGTGACGGCCGTGTGCACGGACTGCCACGGCGTGCACGGCCTGCGCGCGCCGGATGACCCGCGCTCGTCGACGTATCGCACCAACATCGCCGCCACCTGCGGCGCCTGCCACGAGGATATCGCCCTCGAGTACGGCAACTCGATCCACGGCCGGGCGGTCGCGCTGGGCATCCTGGACTCGCCCACCTGCACGGACTGCCACGACGAGCACCTGATCGAAGACCCGCGCGCAGCCGATGCGCGCCAGAACCCGGAGCACCGCGCGCGCGAGCTCTGCGGCGACTGCCACACCAACCCCCGCATGGCCTCGAAATACGGCGTCGTCGCGGGCGTGGTCCAGTCCTACCTCGACAGCTACCACGGGTGGGCCGTCTCGCGCGGAAGCGACCTCGTCGCCACCTGCACCGATTGCCACGATGTGCACGAGATCCGCAGCCCGCTGGACCCCGCTTCCAACGTCCACCCCGCCAACGTCACCACGACCTGCGGAAAGTGCCACGAGGGCGCCAACCCGACCTTCGCGCAGAGCTACACGCACGCGGGCGCGCTGGCCGTCCGCAGACCCCACGGATGGGTCCGCTACGTCTATCTGTGGCTCATCGCGATCGTCCTGGGCGGCATGGCCCTCCACAACTTCGTCGTCGCCCGCTACGAGCTCCGGCGCCACTTCCGCCGCCGCGGCCGCGAGCCCTACGTGCAGCGCTGGCGGCGCGCCGAGCGCCTGCAGCACGTGGTGCTGCTCACGACTTTCTTCGGCCTGGCCATCACCGGGTTCGCCCTGCGCTACCCCGACCAGTGGTGGGTCCGTCTCATGGGGCTCGCCGGCAACGAACTGCTGCGCGCATACATCCACCGCGTCTTTGCCGTGATCATGGTGGGCGTCGCGGTGTATCATGGGATATGGATCATCGTCACGCGGCGCGGGAGGCGGGCGATCGGCGGCATGGTCCCGCGCTACTTCGACGTGTCGCACGCCCTGCAGAATATGGCTTTCCACCTGGGCTGGCGGCCCACCCGCCCCGCCTTCGGCAGGTTCGACTACACGCAGAAGGCGGAGTACTGGGCCGTGGTCTGGGGCACGGTGGTGATGGCGCTGACGGGATCCATCTTGTGGTATCCTACGGTGGCCACGAGCTGGATGCCCGCGTGGGCGGTGCGCGTGGCGGAGGTGATCCACTTCTACGAGGCGATTCTCGCCGTTTCCGCCATCATCATCTGGCACTTGTTCTACGTGATCTTCATGCCGTCCGAGTACCCGATGAGCACCACCTGGATCGACGGTCGCATGCCAGCCGATGAGTGGAAAAAGATGCACCGTGCGGAGTACGATGCGGAAGGACCGGGGGCGATCGTGCCTCCGGAGGGAGAAGACCTGGTGACCGCGGCCGACGTTCGGCCGCTCGAGCCCGCGGCGAAGGAATCGTCGCGGGGAGAAGAACCGCGTGATGTCGAGTCTGGTTCCAAACCCGGAGGAGGAGAAACCAAATGAGAAGGCTCTCGATTCTGGTGGCGCTGATCTTCGCCGCTTCGATCGTCGCCGGTCTGGCCGCGCTCGACGACGGGTCGGCGCTTGCCGGACAGCGGACGTTCGTCGGCGCGGCCAAGTGCAAGACGTGCCACAAGAAGCCGGAGAACGGCGAACAGTTCAAGATTTGGTCGGAGAGCGCGCACGCCAAGGCGTACGAGACGCTGGCTTCCGAAGCGGCCAAGAAGATCGCTGCGGATAAGGGCATCGCCGACCCCCAGAAGGCCGACGAATGCCTCTCCTGCCACGTGACCGGTCACGGCGTGGCGGCCGAGTTCCTCGGCAAGAAGTATGCGGTGACCGACGGCGTGGGCTGCGAGAGTTGTCATGGCGCGGGCGGCGACTACTACAAGAAGAAGACCATGATAGCCATCGCGGGGGGTGAAATCGACCGCGCCACCGTGGGGCTCGTCAAGCCCGACGAGAAGGTGTGCACGGGCTGTCACAACGACAAGAGCCCGACCTTCGAGAGCTTCGACTTCGCCGCGATGTCCAAGAAGATCGCGCACCCGATCCCCGAGGGTGCGGAGCGCACCGGCGCGGGCGGCGACGACGAAGAGGAATAGGCCCGTATACTCGCTGTCTGGCCGTCGTGCCTCCGAGACCGGCCGTCTCGGAGGCACGACTCATTTGTAACCGAAGAGGATCGAGTAGATGATAAGTCCGATGATGAGCACGCCCACCGCCAGGGCCGTGTAGCCGAACACGCGGATGGCGATGGCGCGGCGGCGGGAGATCTTGCGCGTGACCACGTACTTGCGCAGGTCGCCGCGCTCGCGGAGGTCCTCGATGGCGTCGGGACGGTCCTTCTTGTACTCCTTGAATCCCGTCAAGCCGGTGAATATCACCGTGTCCATGGGGAACGCTTCGGGGCGCAGGTGCGTGTTGAAGAAGTGGATGGTAAAAATAAACCCGACGGCCAGGAGCGCCTCGTCGCTGTGGACGATCGTCGCCACGTTGATCAGCGATCCCGGCATGAACTTCGTGAAGAACTCGGGGAACCACAACATGAGGCCCGAGAGCCCGATCACGGCCACGCCCCAGAACACGGCCAGGTAGTCGAACTTCTCCCAGTACGTCCAGCGCCCGTACTGCGGCCGGGGGCCCTTGCCCCAGAACCACTTCATCGTCCCCACGAAGTCGCTCCAGTCCTTGCGGTTGAACATGAGCGAGTTCTTGCCAAAGGTGAGCTCGATCCACGACAGGCGCCGCTTGCGCTTGAGCCGCACCAGCGAGATCAAGTGGAAGGCGAAGTACCCGAACGTCACCACCGCCGCGGTGCGGTGGATGACACCGGCGTTCCTCACTCCGCCCAGCACGTCGGCGACTAAGCGCGTCCAGGCCAGGCCGGAGAACTTGAGCATCATGCCCGTCATCGCCAGCGAGAGAAAGCTCAGGATCACGAAAAGGTGTGTCCAACGCTGAGCGCTGGTGAAGCGCTGGACGTAGTAGCGGGTCATCTCCTCGCGCGCGTGCTTGCGCCGCTCGCGCATGGCACGGAAGGAGCGCGGGAGCCACATGAGCATGTGCACGCCGAAGAAGCTGAACACGCCGATCAGGAGCCCCGTCATCGCCCAGTAGGTGTAGTAGAGGACGGGGTAGCGCTCCGGGTCGTGGTGGGTGGCGTGCGTGAGGTAGCCGGTGAAACGCTCGTTGGCGTCGTCGTGGCACTTCTGGCAAGTGCCCACGATGTTGCGGAAGCCGACGGTCGAGGCGGGGTCGTCGTTGGCGAGGATCAGGTGCGCGCCGTGGCAATCCGAGCACCTGGCCGCGTCCATGTACCCGAGCGTGTACGCCTTGCCGTGCATCGTTTCGAAGTAGGTCTCGGCCAGGTGCTCGTGGCACGATCCGCACTGCTCCGTGACCTCCGTGACGAAGGCGTCCTTCTCTACTTCGCCTATGGTGTGCGACGAGTGGCAGCTGGCGCAGTTGGGCAGGACATGCCCGTCTCTCATCCCATCCGGCGCGTAGTGGATGCTGCGGATGTAGTCCTTGTAGATGCCGCGGTGGCAAACGGCGCAGGTGGCGGCGATGCTGCTCGCGTTGACGCTCGAGCGCTCGTCCTTGTGCCCGAGGATCATGTGGGAGCCGTGACAGTCAATGCAGATCGCGCTGG
>JAOTWK010000150.1 GCA_029862935.1 Gemmatimonadota bacterium
AGAACGCCGACGACCCGATGTTAGGCGGAATGCTGACGAACACCATGTCACCGGGGTCGACCACGACTTCTTCGGAGTAATACAGTCCCTCTCGTGCAATAAAGCTGATCTCGAACAGCATGGGGCGTGGCTGCCACAGGACCGGGGTCACGGCACTCTTCATGTGGCCGGTGATCAGTCCCAGAGAGTAGCGGGCGCCACCCTCGTACAGCACGTACACCCGGGCGTCGTAGAACTGGTCGTTACTCACCTGCACGTAGACGCTGTCGTCAACCTCTGGGACCGCTGCGTGCCGGACCTCGATCTCACGAGCGCCGCCACAGGCAGCTGCCGCAGCGATCGTGATGACCAAGGTGGTTGTGATCGCGGCCGAATGACGTCCCATCTGTTCTCCTACTCCGTGACGGCGTGCGTGATCGGCGTCAGTTCACCAGCAAATCGAACGGGATCCCGAGCACAATCCGCGTGACGAGGCGATCCGCGAAGTCCGGTGCCTCTCCGTTCGCGTCCGTCACGTCGTACAACTCCATGAAGAGCGCGACGATCAGGTGTCCCGGGTACCTGAGAGGTGCTACTCCGATTCCGGTCCCCACGTTCCACCGCGCGGCGGCGTCCTGACCGAAATCCATCGAGGAGCTGCCAATCACGGCCAGGTGCGGCGCGCGATCAATTTGGTCGGAAACCCAGCGGCAGGGCGGCAGGCGACCGAAACGGGGAGGTAGGGGCAGAGCCCCGGCCGTCGTCTCAGTCGTCCATGTCGTCAACGTCGTCGGCAACGGCGGCAGAGCGGCAGGTCATCGCCACCATCGCCTTTCATCGCCACCGTCGCCGCCGCAAAGCGGCTCTCCGCTTGTCCTTTCCGGCCCCGACCCCCATCTTGGCGAATCCCCCCTCCCAAGAGGTCACCCATGTCCAAGGCCACTGTCGCGGCATTCCTCAGAAGGATGCGAGAGTCGCCCATCATGCGTGCGGATATGGCGCGGATCGCTAACCGGTACGGCTACCAGGTCTCCGCGGACGAACTGGCTGACGTCGAGCTCAGAACCACCAACGCCGTCGGGCAGCCCGACGCCCCGAACACCGTCGACGACGAGCCGACGGACCCAGGTTTCGGCATCATCGAGGTGCCTGCCTGACGGTAAGACGGCGCCAGGGCGGCAGGGCGGCGGGAAACTGCAATAGGGGCAGAAGGGGCAGAGCAGCCGCGGCAGGGCGGCAGGAAACTGCAATAGGGGGAGAGGGGCAACATCGCCGCCATCGCCCCACCATCGCCCTCCATCGCCCGTCATCGCTCTCCATCGCCGCCGCGAAGCGGCACCATCGCCGCCGCGAAGCGGCAAGGCGGCTCCTGACACTGCTCGTCTTGTCCCTGGGGACTGCCGTCTTTGCCTGCCTACCCAGCGACGCACCGCGCGCACCGGACTTCGACGTTGTCGAGGCCACCATCGCGGACATCCACCGCGCGATGACGGCGAACGAGATCACGGCGCGCGAGCTGGTGCAGCTCTATCTGGATCGCATAGAGGCGTACGACAAAGCGGGCCCCGCAGTCAACGCGATCATCACGGTCAATCCCGACGCACTCGCGCGCGCCGACGAGTTGGATCGCGCGTTCGCCGAGTCGGGTATGGTCGGGCCACTGCACGGCATTCCGGTCATCGTGAAAGACAATTACGACACGCATGACCTGCCGACGACGGCGGGCTCGCTCTCGCTCATAAGCTCCCTGCCGCCCGACGATGCGTTTCAGGTGCGCCGGATCCGCGAGGCGGGTGCCATCGTGATCGCGAAATCCAACATGGCCGAGTTCGCGTTCACACCCTACGAAACCGTCGGGTCGGCACTGCCCGGTCACACCCGGAACCCGTACGCATTGAACCGCGTACCGGCGGGATCGAGTGGTGGCACGGCCGCCGGCGTGGCGGCGAGCTTTGGTGCGGTGGGGTTGGGCACCGATACCGGGAATTCCATCCGTGGCCCATCGGCGCACACGGCGTTGGTCGGAATTCGGTCTACCATGGGACTCACGAGCCGCGACGGGATCGTGCCCCTGTACTACGACCGCGATATCGGCGGGCCGATGGCGCGCACGGTGGCCGATGCAGTCGCCGTGTTCGACGTGATCGCCGGAGTCGATCCCGCCGATCCCGTCACCGAAGCGAGCCTCGAGCAGCAAGTGGAGTCGTACGCTGCGTTCCTGGATGCCTCGGGACTCGACGGTGCGCGGATCGGCGTCATGCGGCAATGGTCCAACCGGCCCGACGCCGATGCCGAGGTGCTCGAGCGGTTCGAGAGCGCGCTCGACGATATGCGGCGGCAGGGTGCGGTGATCGTCGATCCGGTAACGATCCCGGAAATCGACGAGCTCAAAGAGAGCGGTCTCTGGTGTCGTCGGTTCCAATACGACATCAACGCCTACCTCGCGAGCCTGGGGCCCAATGCGCCGGTCACGACCCTGGACGAGATCATCGATTCCAGACAGACCCACCCGTCGATCCGGCCGCGACTCGAGTTCTTCCAGCGCGTCGAGGAGCCGCCGGACCGCGAGGCCGGGTGTGTGCGGGCACGCGCGAATCAGGAGCGCCTGCGCGCAGCGGTGCGCCGCCAGCTCGCCGAACACCAACTCGACGCGATGGTCTACCCCACGTGGAGTAACCCACCGCGCCTGATCGGCGACCTCAACACGCCGCACGGTGACAACAGCCAGGACTTGGCACCCGGCACGGGGTTCCCGGCAATCACGGTGCCCATGGGCTACGTGCGGGACGGTCTCCCGGTGGGACTCCAGTTCTTCGGAGACGCGTGGTCCGAGCCCACGCTGATCGCCCTGGCGTTTGCGTACGAGCAGGCGACGCAGCATCGCCAGGCACCGGACTTTCGGTGAACAGTTGTCGGTTGTCAGTTGTCATCGCCCCATCGCCCGTCATCGCGGCCGCGAAAGCAGCAGAGTCGTCTAAGTCGTCTATGTCGTCAAAGTCGTCTTGAGGAGCGGTAATCCGGCTGACCTCCATGCTCACGTCCATTGCTTTCGGCTGTTTCGTCGCCGGCACGGTGGCATTCCTGCGGTTCTTCTACCTGGCCACCAAGCTGCGGAAAGAACGGATTGGCGCGCCGACGACCCGGGTGCAGGAGTGGTTCCCGTGGTTACCCGGGAACTTCACGCCGGCTGGCCAGCGCCTCCGCCGTCACATGAACGGACTCATGATCCTGGGGTGGGTCTTCCTGATTGCGGGGCTCGCGATTTCGCCGCGGTAGGAGCGAGACTGACGACAAGGACGACTTGGACGACAAAGACGACCGCGCGGGGCTCCTCAGTCGTCTCAGTCGTTCAGGTCGTCCTTGTCGTCTTCATTTCTTCTTCTTCTTCGTCGTCTTCCTCGCCGTCTTCTTCACGGCTTTGGTCGTCTTCTTGACCGTCTTCTTCGCGACCTTTTGCTTTCTTGGCGGTACCGATCGCGTCATGCCGTGCTCGTACTCCGCCTCGGCCTGCAGCCAAAACTCCTGTTCCCTGCCCTCCGGCCGGCCGGACTGTTCCCAGAGGTAGTATGCCCGATCGCTTATGTACTTCATCCTGTCTAGCATGTTTGTGCTCCGCAGCGAAAAATGTGAGCCGAGCAGTATATGGCAGTAGGGGCAAAAGCGGCAGTGGGGGAGGAAAGACGACCTAGGCCACATAGACGACGAAGACGACTAGGACGACAAAGACGACTGGGAAGATCACCCACAGTCGTCTCCGTCGTCAGAGTCGTCTGTCTAGACTACTTCGACCCCGTCTCTTCCATCTCCGGCAGATAGCTCTGGGCCGCGAGGAACTGCAGGTCACTGGTCTCGCCTTTACGCGTGAGCTGCGACAGCCGCATCAGCAGATCCTGCCACTTCTGCGACTTGCCGTGCTTGGCGGCCAACGCTTCCGCGCTGTGGTCGCCCATGTAGTCGGACGGGTTGTCGTACGCGGTAACGAACATGTTCCGGTTGTCGCCGTAGCGCACCATCTGGCCCCACACCGGGTACGGGTAGCCGATGTCCTTGAAGAACGCCATGAACTCGGGGATCAGGGCGTTCCACTTCTGTTGATTCTCCTGGCCGCTCTTGACCCAGAACTCGTGGACACGGACCCACGCCATGTACGGCTGCCAGCCCTCGGGCTCGTAGCTCCAGCCTGGCATGTACTGGCTGATCTCGCTACTGCCACCGAGCCAGTCGACGCCATCCATCTCCTGGAACGCGGCCATGAGGGTCGCCTCGCCCGGCGTGCCCATGAACTGCTTCATCCAGTGCTCGGGATCGTCCAGCTCGGCTTTGTTGAAATCGCCGACGATGACGACGGTGTACATGTCCTGCCACATCGACCAGCCGTACTCTTTCGGGAGGTTCGCGGCGTGGGCGGCCTTCACGACCTTCTCAACCGAGGTCATGAAGGTGCCCATGTCGGCAGGATCGATGTCCCAATAGGACACGCTCGCGAGCGGTCCCAACTCGGGCGACTCCTGCGCCTGGGACCACTGCGGCAAGGCGAGTAGGGCTGCCAGGGTAAGCCCCAGCATGATACGAGCTTTCATTGTCTTCCTCCGAGAGAGTGTGTAGCCAAAACCAAAAGGGGATAGTTCCGATTGCAATTGCCCTAACCTATCGACCGATTACGAGTTAGGCTAGGGGAGCCGATCGGAGGCAGCATGACCAGAAAGCTACGGCTGTCCCTGGCAATCGCCATGGCTGTGAGCGCGTTCCCCGGGTGCGTGTCCGACGACCTGGAAGCGTTCTCACCCGAGCAGATCGGACAGACGGTCGTCATCCGAGGAGAGGTCACGCGCGTCGATGCTCGGGCCATGCCGCGAGACGGCGACGGCATCGTTCGCGTCACGACCTCCGAAGGAGACAGGATCGAGGTGCTCATTCCGGCACGCATCCCGCTGGCGCTCAAGGAAAGCGGCACCGCCTTCCGCAGGCTCACCAAAGGCGATCGGATCGAAGCTGCGGGCGTCATCGTCCGCGGGAACGCGATCAGGATTTCGGAAGCAGAGCACTACTTGAAGAGAGTGGGGGGAGAAGGGGCAGAGGGGGCAGAAGGGGCAGAACCAGCAGCGGCAGAGCGTCGACAGACGACTGGGACGACTCTGACGACTCTGACGACTACGGCAAGAGCACCAATTCGTCGACCGTCGCCGACCGTCTTCGACCCTCCTCCACCGTCTGCTCAACGCTGACGGCTGACGGCCCCACTCACTCGTCCCGTCTCCCCCCGATAGCTCAACGGCGAAAACTTTCAACCAGTGCAACCAATCCGCTCCCCCGCACATTGACAACGTCACCTGCGGCCGAGATCATCCACGTTGTCGATGACCCCGCCGAGGCTCGCACCTGACCAAGCACCTGCAGCGCCTCAAGAACGCGCTCGCCGACCGCTACCGCATCGAGCGGGAGTTAGGGCGTGGCGGCATGGCCATCGTCTATCTCGCCGAGGACCTCAAACACCGTCGCAAAGTGGCCGTGAAGGTGCTGCACCCGCAGCTCACCATCACACTGGGTACCGACCGGTTTCTCAAGGAGATCGAGATCTCGGCCCGTCTCACCCATCCGCATATCCTGCCGCTCCACGATTCGGGTGAAGCCGACGACTTCGTCTACTACGTGATGCCGTACGTCGAGGGGGAATCACTGCGAGACCGGCTCGATCGGGAGAAGCAGCTCCCACTGGAAGACGCATTGAGCATCGCCCGCGACATCGCCGATGGCCTCTCCTACGCGCACCAGCAGGGCGTGATTCATCAAGACATCAAGCCGGACAACATTCTACTTGTGTCGGGTCACGCCGTGATCGCCGATTTCGGTGTCGCCGGAGCCGTGAGTGCGGCCGGAGTTGACGGAGTCAAGCACTCTGGCAGAACCGGCGGGACCCCTGAGTACGGGAGCCCGGAACAGGTCACTGGCGATACCGTCGACGCACGCAGTGATGTCTACTCGTTGGGGTGCGTGCTCTACGAAATGCTGGCTGGCAAGCTGCCGCACTCGGGACCCACGGCACAAGCGATCATGGCCTCGCGCATCAAGAACCCGGCGCCGTGCATCACGCGCGAACGTGACGACGTGCCGGACCACGTCGTCGAGGCGCTCGAGACGGTCTTGGCAAAGGAACCGTCGGACCGATTCGAGAACGCATCCGAGTTTGGGGTTCGTCTCAACGTGATGCCACCACAGCCCGAATGGGTGATGCGACCCGAAGGCCCATACTTGGTTGCGGGCGTCTTCATCGTGAGCTCTCTCGTGGTGCTCACCCTCGTCGGCATCCTGGTCAATGCGCTGGCTCTCCCCAATTGGGTACTCCCGGGGGCCGTGCTGCTCCTGTTCATCGGGTTTCCGATCATCATTGCGACGGCGCTCGTGCAGCGGGGGACCGTCCGACCCCATCCCATCGCAGGACGATTGTTCACGTGGCGACTCGCGATTGCCGGTGGCGTGGTGGCACTGGGCGGATGGGGCGTGCTAGTCGCGACGCTCGTGGGCATCAGATCAGATGACTCACCGGCCGTGCACGCACCTGCGATCGCGGTGCTGCCGTTGCGCATGATTGGACAGGACACCGGAGCCACGGCAGACTCGAGCCTGCACGAGCTCGGCGTCGCGGCAACGGACTGGATGGTACGGGGCCTCTCCGAGTCGGGACTCGGCGATGTCATACTGATGGAGGCCGCGGCAAGCGACTCCGATGGAGCGCGGAGTTCCGAAAACCAGCGAGCCATGGCACGAGGAAGCAATGCATCGCTGCTCGTCACCGGCTGGCTCCTCCAGGGTGGCGACAGTCTTGTCATGGAAGCGGTCATCACCAATTTGGCCGACAATCGGGTCCTGGACGCCATCGGACCCGTGGTCGGGCCCGCCGCGAGCCCGATGGACGGCGTGGACGTGCTCAGTGAACGGGTCATTAGGAGCCTTGCAGCTCTTCTGGGGTTGGACTCCACCGCCGCCTCATCGCCGCGACAGGGACAGAACTGACAACGTTGAAGGCAGCGGCAGAACGGCAGAGCGGCCGCTAGCTCATCACACTCGTCCGTCCAGGTGAACTTTTCGCCGCACCGCTCGTAAGACGTGATGGGCGTCGCCGTTCCCCCGACCTCCGACCATCCGTTCGTGCACTTCAACCGGACTCGATGCAATGACCTACAGGAATCTCTTCCCCGTTCTATTGCTGCTGGCGCCAGTGTCCCTCTCGGGCGCCTTGCACGGCCAAGAGGTACTGACGCCCGACCTCAACGGAATCACCACCGGCCAGGGGTGGACGCTCGTGAATCGTGCAGCCACCGTTACCATCGAGGACGGACGCCCCGTCGTCTCCTTCGATGCGCGCGTCGGGGACGGGGCGGCGTGGCTCGACGGCGTGGACTTTCACAACGGCACCATCGAGGTGCGCATTCGCGGAAAGAACGTTCCCCAACGCAGTTTCGTCGGCGTCGCCTTTCGGGGCGTAGATGACGTGACCTACGACGCCGTCTATTTTCGGCCCTTCAACTTCCTGGCCGACAACGCCCTCTCCAGGAGCCACCACGTCCAGTACATCTCCCACCCGGCGCATACCTGGTTCACGCTCCGGCGCGACCATACGGGGGTGTACGAGAACGAGATCGTGAATCCGCCGGACCCAGACGGCTTCTTCACGGCCCGCATCGAGATCGCGAAACCCGACATCCGGGTCTTTGTGAACGATGCGGTCGAACCGAGCCTGGTCGTCAGAGAGCTCACAGACAGAGTGGCGGGACGGGTGGGACTATGGATGGGCAACGGCTCCGACGGAGCGTTTGCGGAGCTGGTGCTGCGGCCCACCGGTTCGCCGTAGGCTGAGCCACCCAAGTCTGCAACAGGGAGAAACGGTGTCGAGCCCGGACCAGCAGACCGACACGTCTTGTGAGGTCAGCGGCAGGGCGGCAGGAAACTG
>JAOTWK010000151.1 GCA_029862935.1 Gemmatimonadota bacterium
GTCATCCGGCGCCATACCGTGGGTCGGCGGGGCCTCGAGGTCGGCAAAGATCCGCGGCGAGCTTACGATCGCCGCCTGCTCCGGGTGCGCGAGCGGTACCTTGATGACCTCGATTCGGAACAGCGCTGAGTTCGGATCCTCATCGAGCGCCGCGCTGGAACACCCGGGGAGTTCCTCTTCAGGGCGCACGGGAGCAGAGCCCGACACGTAGATGTAGACGTTCTCCTTGTCGTTCGGATCCACGAGCACCGAATGCGTGTGGGATCCACGGCACGTCTGCACGTTGGCGAGATACTGTGGGTTCCGAATGTCACTGATATCGAAGATCCGGATACCCCGCAGACGCACTTGGCTCACCGCTTCTTGAACACCCCCAGTCCCGCAGTCGAGCCGCCCGCCCAATCCCTCACCCGACACGAACAGCAGATTCCCGAACACCGAGACGTCACTCTGCGATGCGGGGCACACGTACCCCACCACGATCGTCGGCTGTGTGGGATTCGAGATGTCCCACACCTGGATGCCGTTGTAGTTGCCCTGGATGGCGTAGTTGCCGGTGAAGGCGAGATCGGAGTTGGTAACGCCCACGAAATCTTCGGGTGGCAGCGTCTGCGAGACCACTCGCAGATTCCACACCGCCTCTTCGGCGTCGAACAAGCCCGGGCGGAGCCCGATGCGGGGATCGGGACTCGGCGCGGTCACCGCCGGAGCGGGCTTAACAGCCGGGGCGGCCGTCCGTGACCCCACCGTCGCGGTGGAGGAGCAACCGGACAGGCCGAGCAATCCGGTAGCAAGTGGGAGAAACCAGAGACGGCGAACAGAAATCCATACAGCGGTCATAACGGAATCCTCGAACGTGGGTGATTTTCGATGATCACGAGCCTGGGCCCGCATTCTTCATTTCTTCCAGCATGAGCTCCATGCGGGCGACCTCAGTGGTCTGATCCACCTGGATATCGGAGGCGAGCTTGAATACGACGTCGTCCTGTGCGGCGCCGTCCGTGGCAAACAGCTCGTGCACCATGGTGACGGCCCCACGGTGGTGCTGAATCATAAGGGTGAGGAACTTGCGATCGAATTCCCGCCCCATCGCTTGATCTAATTCCTGCATCTGCTCGGGCGTCAGCATGCCCGACATGTGCATCGCGTATTCCGGTCCGTGCACCGTCATCGTCATTCCGGTGATGTGCACCTCTGGCACCGGCTGTCCGCGGTCGCGGAGCCATTGCTGCATCGTGGCGATCTCGTCCTGCTGCGCGTTGATGATCCGCGCAGCTAGGGTCTCGATCGCATGACTCGCCCCGTGCGTGGGGGCGAGATCCGACATCACCAGCGCCTGCGCGTGGTGGCCGATCATACCGGTCATGAAGCGCACGTCGGCTTCGGTGAAGCGCATGCGCGCGCTGTCCGTTCGCGCACGATACAGGGCCTCGAGCTGGGCAGTGGACGCGGCGGCAGGCTGAGGTGCGGTCTCCGCCCCTGTCCCGGCGCCGCCGCACGCCACCGTAGCGAGGAGCAAGGTGATGGACCACCGGCTACTGACAAGGTTCATGCCTTTTGGCATCACAGGACGGTTTCCTCGAGGTGGCGGAGATCAGTTCAGTGAAACAGCGCGGGCATGCTGCCTAGTTCACCTACAAGCCGCTAAGCAGCAAAAAGTCCGCGTCTGATTCAGGATGACCGCGCTGGGGCTTCGACGCGAGCGGATGGAGCACGCGGTAAGGCGTGGCTTCCATCAACCCAGGACCTACGGATTAGAAGTTACCACGGAGATAACTCGGCTGAGAAGTGTTGAGGTCTCTTCAGCACCTGAGAGCGGTCGATCCTCGCAGGCGTCGAGAACGGTGAATCGCCCTGAGTCAGGTTGAATTCTGTGCGGTTGCGGTACCGTTTGGGGCCGATAGAGGACTTTCCAGCCGGCTGAAGAACGTGTCACCACAAGTGACCTGGCCGAGTAGCCTTTTGGGGTCCGAAAACGGCCACCGCGCCGCGATGTATTCTCGTAACCCACAACGCCAGCTATCAGTTGTCGTTCCGATCGGCCTCGTCAACTCCTGGAACATGGGTACTCGTGCTTCATCGCTAGTGATCTCGCTGGGCTATCCACCTTCCATCTTCTGCCGGATCTCGTCGAGCCAATTCAAGACGATCACGAGTTCTCCTTCGCGCTGTTCACTGTGCTTGATCATCACAAAGTCGCGGCCGTTCGGGGCGATATCGTAGGCTGAGTGGTATGGCCAGTCCGCATACGGCCCGTCGAACACCACCGTGCGCCGCAGCACGGCGAATTCTGGTGTCGTGGACACGGCGACTTCAATCAGCGACTCACTGACGCGGTAGAACAACGCACTCCCGTCACGTGACCAGACGGGCGACGTCCCGCCGGCCACCGAGATCTGGCGCCGACGCCCGGGGCTGGGGAAGCCGTTCACATACACTTCGTACCGGCCGGAGAGGTCGGAGGCGTAGGCGAGCCATCTACCGTCCGGTGAGATTGTCGGTGCCTCCTCGCGTGATGTCGGAAGCTCGAGGAAGGCGTACGGTGTCCGCTCTCCCGACAGCGGGAGAATCATGATGTCCGTCTTGATGTCTTCCTCGGTCGGAGGATCCTGCTCGCGGTAGACCAAGTACCTTCCGTCGGGTGACCAGGAACTGGGGTAGTTCCAACCCCCGTTGCTGAGCAATGTTTCCCATGCACCGTTTCCATCCGCTGCAGCCCACCGCAGGTCTACCGCGTCGGCGGTCTCGGACGCGTATGCCACTCGCTCGTCGTTTGGCGACCATACCGGGTAGTAGTTATGGCCCTCGAACGTGAGCGGCGTCATCGTCGAGTCCTCAAAGTCGTACGTCCAGATCTGGCGCGTCGGTGGGGTGCCCAGCCCGAACGCGAGTCGGGCGCCGTCAGATGAGAAGCGAGGGCTGCCGAAAATGCTGTCGGTCACTCCGGGGAGGGAGCGTTCCCGCCCGCTCCGGTCGACGAGCACCATCTCCCTGCTTCCCACTGCCCCGGAGAGGTACACGAGCGTCCCGGTCCGTGAAACAGCGTAATCCATGGTGTTCGTGGGCTTCACCAAGACGCCGTCAATGAGGGGAACGGGCTCCCCCACGGCCTGCATTCGAGCAGCGTCGAACGCAATCCCCATCAGGCGACCGTCCGGACGCCCGTACACCAGGTGCCCACTCTCCAAGTATCGGGGGGCGAGCCCGGGGAACAGCTCTGTAACTACACCTGTTCTCAGCGACCGAACTGCGACCTGCGTTGCCTCCGCACCGCCCGACGCGATCGTGAATACCAGGCCACGCCCGTTAGGGAGGAGGTCCGGCCGGCTGTGCAGCAACTCGCCGGACTGCAGCTCAGTCACCTGCTCGGCCGTGCCTCCGGCGGCCGGCACCTGCCAGAGACCCGAGGTGGAACCGAAGTATATGATGTCGTCACTCGTCCACGCAGCCCCACGAGGCTCCGGGAACACCGTGATCGTGACCGGCGGTCCCCCGGTCGCCGGCACTCTCTTCAATCCATCTACGAGGGCGAACCCGATCCAACGCCCATCGGGGGAGAAGAAGGGATCCAACGCGCCTTCGGTTCCCGGCAAGACTTCCGCGTGGAGCTGATCCAACCGGCGGACGTACAACTGCTGGTCGTCGCCCCCGTCGCCATCTGTTACATACGCGATCCGATCTCCGCCAGGAGCGATGGCGACGGCTTGCCTCTGCGCGCCCCAAGTCGTACCGACGGCGAATGGTATTGGAAACCGCGCCACGGATGGTGCTGGCCCCGAAGGCGAGCGGAGCCATCCCCAAAGAGCGACAACTGCCAGGGTAGCCGTGCCGAGCGGCATTCCCCAGCGCAGCCAACGGTTCCTCACGACAAACCGCGTCCACGTGTCGCCGCCCGACAGCGTGAGTGAACCGATCCACTTGCGCTTCGTGCTCGGGTCGCGCAGGGCCTGTGCGAACTCCTCGATCTTCGCAAACCGGTCGGCGGGTAGTTTCGCCAGTCCGCGGTGCACGGCGTATTCCACGTGTTCCGGCACTGTGCTCCGGACAGAACTCACTCGCCGCGGCTCTTCGGCGACGACCCTGGCGATCACCGCCTGGACGTTCGGGCCGCGATGCGGTGGCTCCCCGGTGAGCATTTCGTAGACCACACACGAGAGCGCATACATGTCGCTTCGCGCGTCGATGGTCTCCGAACCGGTGGCCTGCTCCGGGCTCATGTATTCGGGTGTTCCCACGGACAGGCCCGTTTCAGTCAGCCGCTTGCCTCCGGCCGCCGAGACGGCCAGCGCGATGCCGAAATCGGCAACGACCGGCTGGCCTTGGTGTAGCAAGATGTTCTCCGGCTTGATGTCTCGGTGAATGACCCCTCGCTGGTGGGCATACGCAAGGGCGTTTGCGACGGCCTCGCCGATCCGCACACACTCACCGAGGGAGACTTGCGTCTCGCGGTCCAGTTTGGCACGCAGAGACTCGCCGTCGATGTAGGGCATCACGTAGAACAGGAACGAATCCGCCTCACCGGAATCGAACAGTGGCAGGATGTTCGGATGTTGCAGGTTGGCGGTGACCTCAATCTCCTTGAGAAACCGCTCCGTCCCGATGACGGCCGCCAACTCGGGTCGCAGCACCTTAACGGCGACGTTCCGGTTGTGCTTCTGGTCGTGGGCGAGATAGACGGTGGCCATGCCCCCAGCACCGATTTCCCGCTCGATGGTGTACTGGTCGGCGAGGGCCGCAACGAGTCGATGGGGAGGAGTCGTCATCGCTCCTGAAGATGTGAGTTCGCGGGAACAAGCGCGAGGTGCCCGGAGTCTTGGGCCCGATTGGGGCCCCATCGGGTACAGAGCCTCCGCCATACGTCCATCGCGGATGTCTCAACCGATTGTTCCGCTGGCACTTCCGAGAGTGACCGGGCTGGGGCTCGACGCAGTGCGGAGGCGAGGCCGCGCACGCGGCCGACCTGACGGGAGCGGATGGAAGCACGCCGTACGGCGTGGCTTCCCTCAACCCAGGGTGGCCTATGACCGGGCTGGGTCTCGAACCCAGGACCTACGGATTAAAAGTCCGTTGCTCTACCAGCTGAGCTACCCGGTCGGGACGGAGAAAGGTCGCCAGAGCAAAGGGTGAGAACAAGCGCACGACCGAGACCAACTGCGCACGCCCCAATCGCCTAAGGGAAGGCCTTCCTGTCTCTGCCGCGGAGCGAGGCCAACACGTCGGTGGTGAACGGATTCCGCCCCTCCCGCAGCGCCGCAACCCAGGCGAGACGCTCCGATCGCTCCTCCTCGTTCATCGTCCAGGTGGCGAAGGCCGTCAGATCGTCAATCGCGCCCTGCAAATCGCCAGTCAAGGTTCTGGCAATGCCGCGGGCCTCCCTGGCCCGCCCTTGGTTCGGTGCTACGGCAACCACGTGGTCACAAGTCCACAGCACCTCAGCCGCTCGTTCCCAGAGCGCTCCATACCAGCACAGCGGAAGCCAGAACGACGCAACGCGCGCGGGCCTCGGGTCTAGAGCCTGCGCGGTTCGGTATGCCGACATCGCCTCGGCAATGCGGCCGCCTCGCGCTAAACGCTCTGCTTGCACCAGCCGGCCGACGGCCGCGGCACTGTCCGCCGCGCTCACGGCCTCGTCGCTCTGGAGTTCGAACACGACGGGCACCCGAACGAGGACCTGGGCAAGCTCGCTTCCAGTGCGACCAGGCGTGAACCGGGATTCCCGCAACAGGACCATCGCAGGCGCCTCGAACGCTACGTCTGTCGAACGGACTACACGGATCGTATTCGGGACGACGTTGCCAGAGGTGTCGACCTCGGCCTCGAGGAGCACTGAGCCCTCGATGCCCGCGTCGACCATGGCCGGTGGATAGGCGAGCGGCGGACTCCACACGTGCTGGGGGGCAGTGGTGACGGGCGGAACGATCGGTTCGGGTCGGACACACGCGAACAGCACGACTGGAGCGATGATCGCAATGGGAGTCGTGCGGCGCAAAACGAATATCCAGCGAAGCTGGTGTGAAGACGCGCGACTCGAACCTTGCCGTAGACTAAGAGGCATGGTGTCACCGCCCTGTGTGAACAGTGTGCCCTCTCAAATCTACCCCGGCTCAGGCAGCCGGGTCCGCCGACATCACCACCCAGTGCAGGACCGTGGCAGCTCCCAGTCTCCTGCCTCCCTACAACACTGACGGTTCCTCAGCGGCAAGCTCGAGCAACGCGGCGCGCAATTTCCTGTGGGCGTTGAAGCGTCGCACGAATTCGGATTCCCGCCGACCGGCCTTGGCCAAGACGACCTCGCGCAGCGTCCTCTTCTGCAGTGCGGTCCAGCGACCCACACCCGGCAGCGCGAGGACGAGCGGTGCCCAGCGCTGCCACACGAGGCGCTCGTCGCGTGACCGCCGGTCGAGTGACCGCAACCCGAGGAGCTTCGCCGCCTCGCGCGCGCACGTCGTGAGACCCCGTTCGCGGTCTGCGCCAAAGCGGTGGGCCAAGTAGTGGCTCACGTGGAGACCGATGTTGCCTAACCCGAGATGGCCCAGGACATCGCGGCGGCGGCGACCCGTCTGGAGGTACATGTACTCCGATGCCAGATCGTTGAGCCGCGACAGTGGCGTGCGGTAGCGCTGGTTCTTCTGGAGCTTGTGAAGTTCCTCGCGCACCAGGGCGCGGATCTCGGGATCGTGCGGCCGGAACCCCAGCTTGTAGTAGAACCACCAGGCTCCCGACTCCTGACCCTCCTCGTTTTCATGTCCGAGTTGATAGGGATCGATGGCAAAGCTGTCCGCGCCAAAGAGCCGTTGGATCATGGCGAGGATCCGCCCGTACACGTGCGCAGCGCCTGCTCCACGGTAAGTCTCGAACACGTTGTACGCGACCTCCGCCGAGTTGTACAGCGCACTGCAGAGGACGTACCCGATCGGCACCCCGTTCATGAGCGTGAGGAATCCGTACACCGCCTCCAGCATGAGCCGCCGTTCGGGCACGGCACCCATGCAGGCAAACTGCAGCCCGTCACCGACGTCGATGAGGCGCACATCCCGCTTGTCGGCATGGAGAAAGATGAGCAGGTCACGATGACGGGTGACCATACACGCGTTGGCGAGATCGATCAGGCGCCGGCCCTCACGTGGCGCAAGCGGCCGTACCCGGAAATCCGCATCCCGGATCGCGCGGCGCATGTTGGGGCGCGTGCGTGATGGCGGACGCTCTTGGAGCACCACCGGCGCCTTGTCCCATTGCTCGCGCCCCCGCGCCGGCGTGCTGGGACCCGGCTTGAGAACCATGGGAACGTCCAAGTCTTCGTAAAGGTGTTCCCTGAGCGGCATCTCGACCCGTAGGGCATGGAAGCGACGAATCAAGAACGCCGCGGCGGTCTCGTCCGGTCCCTTGAGGCGCTCGAGCCACCCACGCGCAGCAAAGCCGAACTCATCGAGCGCCGGCGTCTCGCTGTAGGTGAGCAACAGATGGAGGATCGATTCCAGCCTGGCCTTCCGTTCAAAATCAGGCCACTCGACTTCAAGCTGCTCGGGCCACCGCTGCGCCAGCCAAATGGCCGTCAGCCAGTAGAACCGGAAGTGGATATCGGTGCCGGCGACTCCGGTATCGGCAAGTTCCTTCCGATGCCGTCGAAGATCACGTCGACGATCGAACCGGTCGAGCACTCGCGTGGCGGCGGCACGCACATCGTGTGTCTCGGGAAACGCTCGGAGAAAATTGAGGAGCTCGTGGAGCGCCAGGACCGCGTTCGCACTCGGTAGCGGCTGTCGCTCCAGTTGGTCGAGGAGTTCGACTTTCCGAGCGGCAGCCGAGCCCCCGAAATCGTACTTGAGGCTCTCCAGCTCCTCGAGACTCGCTGACGCCCGTACTCGCAAGGCGCTCACCTCCCTGGGCTCT
>JAOTWK010000152.1 GCA_029862935.1 Gemmatimonadota bacterium
CGCCAGCAAGGCAGCCCTCGCAGGCGGGACCACGACGCTCATCGAGATGATCTGCCCGGGTCCCACGGACGCGCCGTTTGAGGCATTCGAGACGTGGCGTTCGAAGGCGGACGGGCTCGCGGCTGTTGACTACACGTTCCACATGTCGGTCGTTCGGTTCGAAGACAAGGTGCGCCAGCAGTTCCGCCGCATTGTCGAGAGCGGGGTGGCCTCGTTCAAGGTGTTCCTCGCCTATAAAGGCGCGCTCGATCTCTCGGACGAAGATCTGTTCGCAATGATGAAGATGGCGAAAAAGATGGGTGTCATCGTCACCGCGCACTGCGAGAATGCGGAAGCGGTGGACGCATTGCAGAGAGCGCTTCTTGCCGCTGGCAAGACCGGTACCGAGTGGCACGGACCTTCACGCCCCCCGGTGGTGGAGGCGGAAGGCGTTCACCACATCTGCACGTTTGCCGAGTTGACCGGAGCGCACGTCTACACCGTCCACACGTCGTGTGACGCATCCGTGCGGGAGGCTCTTGCCGCGCGGCATCGCGGAGTCGACGTGTGGGTCGAGGCGGTGGCGCCGCATCTCGTGCTCGACGAAACGTATGCTGAGCTTCCCGACTTCGAAGGCGCCAAATACGTGATGTCACCGCCGCTCAGAGCGAAGTGGAACCAGGACGTGTTATGGCACGGCCTCAAGAGTCGCGCGATCAGCACGGTCGGGACCGACCATGCGCCATTCAACTATCAGAGTCAGAAAGACATGGGGAAGGACGCGTTCACCAAGATCCCCAACGGCATCCCGACCATCCAAGAGCGCGTCGATCTGGTGTACACCTACGGCGTGTGCAATGGTCGCCTCGACCTCAATACGATGGTCGACGCGTGCAGCACCCAGGCGGCGCGCGTGTTCGGCATGTATCCCAAGAAAGGCACGATTCAGGTAGGAAGTGATGCCGACCTCGTCGTGTACGACCCGGCGTATCGCGGCACCTTCTCCCACGATACCAGCCACTCCAAGATCGATTACAACGCGTATGAGGGGTGGGAGAAGAAGGGACGGGCCAGCATTGTGACGGTACGAGGCAAGGTGCAAGTGCAGGACGGCAAATTCGTCGGGACACTCGGCCGCGGCCAATTCATCGAGCGTGAGCCCACTCACGGGTGAGGTAGGCACCATGGATTCCAAGACCGTACGGGCCAAGCACGCGGAATTGCTGTTTCCGTGCGTCGCCAACTATTACGAAGAGCCGATCGTGCTGACGCAGGGCGACGGCTGTTGCGTGCGGGATGCCGACGGTCGCGAGTATCTCGACTTCTTCGGCGGGATTCTGACGCTCGGACTCGGTCACGCCCATCCTGACGTGACCCAACGCGTGCAGGAGCAGGCTGCGCGCCTCGTGCACACGTCGACCTTGTATCCAACCGAAGAGATCGTGCGGGTGGCAGAGCGGTTGGCGACCATCACACCGGGCAAGCTCAAAAAGAGTTTCTTCACCACGAGCGGGACGGAAGCCGACGAGACGGCGACGCTTCTTGCACGACTCTACACCGGGTCCCAGGAAATCATCGTCCTGCGGCACGGTTACGCCGGCCGCAGTCTCCAGGCCATCGCGATCACCGGACACAGCCCCTGGCGACTCATTCCGAGCCAAGTGGCCGGGATCAAGCACGCGCTCGCGCCGTATTGCTACCGCTGTCCCTTGGGACTCGAGTATCCGTCGTGCGAGGTCAAGTGCGCGCAAGACATCGAAGAGTTGATTCGCACGGAGACCACCGGAAAGCCCGCCGCCTTCATGGCCGAGCCCATTCAGGGTGTGGGCGGGTTCATTACGCCGCCCAAGGAGTACTTCGAGATCGCCGTCGGGATCATCCGGAAGTACGGCGGCGTGTTCATCTGCGACGAGGTGCAAACCGGGTTCGGACGGCTGGGCGACCATTGGTGTGGCATCGAGCACTGGGGCGTCGATCCCGAAATCATGACGTTCGCCAAGAGCATTGCCAACGGGTTCCCGGTCGGCGCCACGATCGCGAACGAAGAGGTGGCCAACGCCTTCACCGGACTCACGATCTCGACCTTCGGCGGGAACCCCATCTCGATGGCGGCAACCGAGGCCACGCTCGACGTGATGGAGCGGGAGAATACCCCCAAGCGCTCCGCCGAGCGCGGCAAGCAACTCCGACAGCATCTCGAGTCATTCAAAGAGAAGTATCCGTTCATCGGCGACGTGCGCGGTATGGGCCTGATGCAGGGCGTCGAGCTGGTGGAAGATCGGAAGACCAAAGAACCAGCGCCGAAGAAAGCCCTCCAACTGATGGAAGCGGCCAAACAGCACGGCCTGCTGCTGGGCAAGGGAGGGCTCTACGGCAGTGTGATCCGGATCGCGCCGTCTATGCTCGTGTCCAAGAGCGAGATCGATGAAGGAGCTCGGCGGCTCGACTTGGCACTGGCGGGCGTCACGTGAGCGAAGTGGGAAGCGCACGGCGCGACCCGTTGCTCATCAACGACGATCTCGCGCCTGTCGGCGCGGAACACCGCACCTGGGGCACATGGAACTTCGCGGCGCTCTGGGTTGCCATGGCGATCACGATCCCCACCTACACCCTCGCGTCGAGCCTCGTGGAGCGCGGCTGGACTTGGCTTGCGGCCATGGGCTCGGTGGTCTTGGGCAACGTGATCGTGCTGATTCCGATCGCGCTCAATTCCCACGCGGGGACGCGTTACGGTATTCCCTTCCCCGTGCTCACACGGTCGTCGTTCGGCGTGTTCGGCGCAAATGTTCCCTCCCTGCTCCGCGCCATCGTGGCGTGCGGCTGGTTTGGCATTCAGACGTGGATCGGAGGGTGGGCCATCTTCAAGCTCCTCGCCGCCCTCTGGCCCGGCATCACAACGCTGCCGGCCATTCTCCCCGCATGGATCGGTCTCGGCACAGGTGAATTCCTCTGTTTCATGTTCTTCTGGGCCATCAACCTGTGGGTCGCCATCCGTGGCATGGAGTCGATCAAGTTCCTCGAGACCTGGGGGGCACCGTTCTTGTTAGCTGTGGCCGTGACACTGTTCGTGTGGGCATGGATCGAGGTCGGCGGAATCGGCCCGATGCTCGCGTCGCCGGACCCCGCGCAGGGATCGGGTACCGTACGGGCCGGCCTGGGTGCCCTGTTTGGCGCGGGACTGACATCGGCGGTGGCATTCTGGGGAACGATGGCCCTGTCCATTCCGGATTTCTCGCGTTACGCCAAGAGCCAACGTGACCAGGTGGTGGGTCAGGCCATCGGCCTTCCACCCACGATGGGACTCTTCGCCTTCATCGGCGCTGCCGTGACCAGTGCCACGGCGGTCATCTTCGGCACACGGATCGCCGACCCGATCGAGGTGTTGTCGCGAATCGGCGGACCGATCACCGTGGTCATCGCAATGCTGGGGCTCGCCATCGCCACACTCACGACCAATATCGCCGCCAACGTCGTGGCGCCGGCCAACGGGTTCAGCAACGTGGCACCCCGACGCATCTCGTTTAAGACGGGTGTCGTCATTACCGCCGTGATCGGAATTCTCATGCTCCCGTGGCGGCTCTACAACGATGCCGCGGCATACATCTTTACCTGGCTCATTGGCTACGGCGCCCTCTTGGGACCGGTCGCCGGCATCATGATCGCCGACTACTTCGTGTTGCGGCGGGGAAAGCTGGACCTCGACGGGCTCTACCAACGTCATGGTCCCTACGAGTACCAGCGCGGCGTCAACTGGATCGCGATGGTGGCCCTGGCGTTGGGCGTCGCTCCCAACCTGCCGGGGTTCCTCGCGGCGCTCGGCGCGATCGAGGGTTCCCGACTCACCACCGGCATCTACAACTGGGCCTGGTTCGTGGGCTTCATTGTGTCAGGTGGGATCTACCTGCTAGGCATGCGCACATCTGCGAAACCGAAAAGCGAGGCACGGTGAATGTCGACCCCTAACCTTGCTCCCGCGCTCTCTGCCGAACAGCTGGAACAGAATTTCGCCGACATTGCGCCACCCTTGACCCCCGACGCGGCGATTCTCGAGGCGGCCAAGTGCCTCTATTGCTACGACGCGCCGTGCACGATCGCGTGTCCCACCCACATCGACGTGCCCGCATTCATCAAGAAGATCGCGACCGGTAACCTAAGAGGTTCCGCGCGTGTGATCTTAGATGCAAACCCAATGGGACACTCCTGTGCGCGCGCCTGTCCCGTAGAAGTCATGTGCGAAGGCGCATGCGTCTTGAACGATCGTGACGAACAGCCCATCAAGATCGCGCTGTTGCAGCGGCACGCGACCGACCATGCGCTCGAGCATGCGCTCAGACTGTTCGAGCCGGGACCACCCAACGGAAGGCACGTAGCAATCGTCGGCGCGGGACCCGCCGGGCTCTCGTGCGCTCAAGACCTGGCCCGCTGGGGCTATGCCGTCACCGTGTTCGACGCGAAGGAGTGGCCAGGCGGCCTCAACACCTACGGGATCGCCGAGTACAAGCTGCGACCCGGTACCGCGCTCGCCGAGGTTCAGATGGTCATGGACCTTGGCGTCAAGATCAGATCAGGTGTCACCGTCGGCCAGCACGTGCCGTTTGAGGATCTCGAGCGTGAGTACGACGCCGTGTTCGTGGGCGTGGGACTCGGCGCGACACGACGGCTGGGCATTCCTGGTGAAGACTTATCGGGCGTGCACGAGGCGCTCGAGTTCATCGAACACCTGAAGACACACCCCTATGCCGAGACGCGAGTCGGTCGGCACGTCGCGGTGATCGGCGCCGGGAACACCGCCATCGATGCTGTCACACAGGCAAAGCGTCTGGGGGCGGAACGCGCCACCATTGTCTACCGCCGTGGCCGCGACGACATGCCGGCGTTCGATTACGAATACGAACTCGCCAAGAGTGACGGATGCGAGTTCCGCTTCCACACGGCACCGAAACGCATCGTCGGCACGGAGCACGTAACGGGCATCGAGTGCGTGCGTACGGAGCCCGGAGACCCCGGTCCGGATGGTCGCCGTCATCCCGTGGAGGTTCCGGACAGTACCCACGTAATCGAGTGCGACATGGTGATCAAGGCGCTGGGCCAAGTGGCACGGGAAGATGTCGCGCGAACCGCCGGGCTCAGGCTCGAGAAGGATCGGATGATCTCGACCAAGCCCGGTGTCTTTGTGGGTGGCGACTGTGCGAACGGTGGCGCGGAAATCGTCAACGCCGCCGCCGAGGGCAAGCGGGCCGCGGCGGCGATCCGCAAATATCTCACGGAAACGGGGCACTAGGAGAATCTATGGCTGATCTGCGTGTCGATTTTGCCGGCATCGAAAGCCCCAATCCGTTCTGGTTGGCGTCCGGGCCGCCCACGAACACCTACGATCAAGTGGCGCGCGCGTTCGACGTGGGATGGGGTGGCGCCGTCTGGAAGACCATCGGTGAACCGGTCATGAACGTCTTCTCCCGCTACGGTTCGGTCGACGTCGGTGTCACCCGGATGATGGGCTTCAACAACATCGAGCTGATATCCGACCGACCGGTGGAGGACAATCTCAAGGAGATCGCAGCGGTCAAGCGGAATTACCCCAACCATGCACTCGTCGTGTCACTGATGGTGGACTCGAAGCGCGAGGCGTGGCACGACATCGTGCGGCGCACCGAGGACACGGGCGCCGATGGACTCGAGCTCAATTTCGGCTGTCCGCACGGCATGAGCGAGCGTGGCATGGGAAGCGCGGTGGGGCAGGTGCCCGACTACACCTGTCAGATCACGGAGTGGGCGAAAGAGGTCGCAACGACTCCCGTGATCGTCAAGCTCACCCCCAACGTCACCGACATCACCTACATCGCGCGCGCCGCCGTCAAGGGTGGCGCGGACGCCTTGTCGCTCATCAACACCATCAACTCTATTGTCGGCGTGGACCTCGACACGTTTGCACCGTTGCCATCCGTCGATGGGAAGTCGAGTCACGGCGGATACTGCGGCCCCGCAGTCAAGCCGATCGCGCTCCACCTCGTGTCGGCCGTCGCCCGCGATCCCGCGGTGAAGGTGCCCATCTCGGGCATCGGTGGCATCTCCACGTGGCGCGATGCCGCCGAGTTCGTAGCACTCGGCGCGGGAACGGTCCAGGTGTGCACCGCCGTCATGCACTACGGTTTCCGCATCGTCGAGGACCTGATTGATGGCCTACAAAACTGGATGGACGAGAAGGGCCACCGAACGTTGGATGACGTGTGCGGTCGCGCAGTGCCCAACGTGGTGAGCTGGAGGACCTCGATCTCAACTATCACTTGGTGGCCCACATCGATCAGGAGAAGTGCATTCAGTGTGAGTTGTGCTGGGTCGCCTGCGAAGATGGAGCGCATCAAGCTATTCGACGGATCGATCGGCACGAGATCGGTGCCGGGGCTCCAGTCGTGGAGATCATCGAAGAGGCCTGCGTGGGCTGCAATCTCTGCGCCGCCGTGTGTCCCGTGCAGGGATGCATCACGATGGAGCAAGTGCCCAACGACTACGCCGCGGTGAACTGGAAGGAGTACAGCGCCGGCAAGGGTACGCTCGCGCCGCGCTCGGAGCATTTCCACACGGCAGCCTGGGAACCAAAGAAGTAGCACGTGGCGCGACGGGGGCGCTGAGCACCCGGCCGCCGTTCGAACTGAAGGTTATTCTACCGCTTGGCTGAGAGGTCACCCATGACTCAGCGCCTCTCCTTCGCTGACGCCCGCCCACCCAGAGAGATCGCCCGCAAGGTCGAGGATCTGGGAGTCACCAAAGCGCGAAGCGATACCCTCACACTCCTCGTGCTCGCGGTCTTGGCAGGCGCGTTTATCTCGCTCGGAGCCCTGTTCTTCACCGCGGTAGTCACGGAGTCTGACATCGGTTTCGGGGTCAATCGCCTCCTGGGCGGTGTCTGCTTCTGTGTTGGACTGATCCTCGTGGTCGTGGCTGGTGCAGAGCTCTTCACGGGGAACAACCTCGTGGCCATCGCGTGGGCCAGCGGTCGGATCACGACCCAAGAGGTGGTACGGAATTGGCTCATCGTCTACGTGGGCAACGTGATCGGTTGCCTGGGCACCGTGCTGCTGGTGATGTGGGGGAACATCGGCGACTTGGGCGGCGGCGGCGTCGGCGAGACCGCCATCGGCATTGCCGGTGCCAAGGCGAGTCTCACCGTGAGCGAGGCCTTTGCCCGTGGCGTCCTCTGTAACGCCCTGGTGTGTCTCGCGATTTGGCTCGCCATGGGCGGCCGAACCGTCACAGATAAGATCCTCGCGATCCTCTTCCCTATCGCGGCGTTCGTAACCGTGGGGTTCGAGCACTCGATCGCCAACTGGTTCTTCTTGCCGTTTGGGATCGTGCTCGACGCGCAGGGAACGGTGCCGATCGCAGGCGCGGCAAAGAACATCGCGAGCGTGACGGCTGGCAACATTCTGGGCGGGACATTGCTCGTGGCCGGCGTGTACTGGGTCGCCTACCTGCGGAATGAGCGTAAGCTGGCGGCATAGGGCCTTCAGCCATCGGCTTTCAGCTCGTAGAGATCGAGCAGAGGATCCGGAACAGTTGAGAGCTGACGGCTGAGAGCTGACAGCTGAAGGCCGAACCCTTGTCAACCAACGTCGAGAGACCGTATCCTCGGCTATGGCGGTTCCGCTTCCATCTGAAGAAGCCATGGCCTCTGTGGGCCGGTCCGTGGCACGACGTGAAGGCCGCGACAAGGTAACTGGCAGCGCCCGCTACACTGACGATCTCGAGTTCCCCGGGGCCTGGCTCGGCAGGACGGTCCGCTCGACGATTCCCAAAGGAGAACTCGAGAGTCTCACGTTCGACCGGGCGTTCGACTGGAGCCAGGTCGTTGTCGTCACACCCAGAGACATCCCAGGCGAGAACGTGGTCCAGCTCATCGAAAACGA
>JAOTWK010000242.1 GCA_029862935.1 Gemmatimonadota bacterium
CGTTCCCGGAGGACCTCTCGACCCGTCGGGGCCGTCCGCGCCGTCCGGACCGTCCGCTCCCCGTTGCCCATCAGGGCACGTTCTCCCCTCCCTGGAGAGCCCTTCTCCGCCAACTCCACCGGGTCCACCGTCACCACCGCCCCCTCCGGCGCCACCCCGCCCACCCGGACTCCGCGCATCGACCAGTCCCGCGAGGAAGGGTTCGTCAGTCGACACGATGATCGTGATGGGTCCCCCGGAGCCACCTGCGCCTCCCGGCCCCCCATTGCTCCCCGCGCCTCCCGCCCCTCCCGGACTCCCCGGGCAGCCATCCCGACCCTTCACACCCTCGGCACCATCTGCACCGTTCTCGCCTCGTCCGCCGCGACCACCGATTGACTCCACCACAAACCAATCCGCGGGCGGCACGGCGTCGGCATCGTGCATCACGTAGAACGGGGGCGCATCTCCGACTTCGATGCCTGCGACCAAGACACGTTCATAGAAGGGCGATCGCAGCACGTCGACCCTGGCGAGCACGTCGGGTCCCGAGTAGCCAGATCGGCCCCGCGGTCCCGTGCGTCCCACAAAGCGGAAGGTGTGCGGCTGACAGGAGTAGTCGGGAGCTACGGAGACAGAGGCCGTGAGCCCGGGCCGGGCTCGAAGCTCAGCTCGGAGCCGGAACCCATCCATCGCAGACAGCAGCGGATCGGCGTGCGCGCTCCAATCACCGTCCCCCTGCGGCTCGGCTTCCGCACTCGTGCGCCGCAGAAAGACGACGTGCAGCGCAGGTGGACGATCATCGTCGTATTCCCGCGCGAACGGGATCGTGGTTCCATCGTCCAGCACCGCCTCGTAATCGGTGACGATCGCCTGTCCCGGACACGCCCACGCCTCCCGCGGCATGATGCGGATCTCGTCGATGCGAGACACGAGTCCGGGATCCGGCGCAAAGTCCGGTGGCGGCTTCGACGAACAAGCCATGAGCAACACAATCGGGACCCATCGCAGACACTTCATCTCAACCACCTCTCGTGTGCATCTCTCGATGCGGATCGTGGCGCAGACCCGTCGGCGCGAACAAGGGACCTCGCGCAATCTGCGTCAAGCGCGCTTCGGCACCTCGATCCGCGCGCTCGCTCCACGCCGAACGAATGGAGTCTGCGATGTCCTGATCGGACGCCCCTGGGCGCAGGAGCGACTTGAGATCGACCCCCTCGTCCGCATAGAGGCAGAGATACCACATGCCGTCGGCCGTGAGCCGACTCCGGCCACAGGAACCACAGAAAGGCTGGGTCGTTGAGGCGATGATGCCGAACACGGTTCCGTCCGGGAGGGCGTACCGATCCGCCGGGACACCTGTCTCTCGGGCCGCGTCAACCGGACTGACTCGCCCATGGGAGCGCTCGAGGATGTCGAGGATCTCCAGCCGACTCACCACATCGCGCGACGACCACCGTGTCGCGCCACCGACGTCCATGTACTCGATGAATCTGACCTCGACACCCTTGTCGCGGCTGAAGTCGATGAGCTTCGTCAGTTCATCATCGTTGAACCCACGCACGACCACCGTGTTCAGCTTGGTCTTCGTGAACCCCGCCGCGCAAGCAGCCTCTATACCACGTAGCACATCTTCGAGTCGCGCGCGACGCGACAATCGGTGGAACCGCTCCGGAACCAGAGTGTCCAGGCTGATCGTGATCCGATCGAGCCCTGCCTCCCGGAGCGCCCCCGCATGGCGCTCCAACAATACGCCGTTCGTCGTGATCGCGAGGTCCGTCAGGCGCGGATTCGATCGCAACAGACCAACCAAATGCGGGAGATTTTGACGGAGCAGCGGCTCCCCTCCGGTGATTCGCACCCTGCTGACACCCAGAGTGCTGAACACCTCCACCAGGTGCGCGGCTTCCTCATAGTCCAGGATGGATGATCTCGGCAGCCACACGTAGTCCTGCTCCGGCATGCAGTACGAGCAGCGGAGATTGCACCGGTCGGTCACGGACACGCGGAGACTGTCGAGAGCGCGCTCGAACCGATCCAGGAGGGGTGGTGACGTGACGCTACGGCCTGGCATATGTGGGTGGATTGTAGCGGCACCGTGGGGCCCGAGCCAGGTCCGGTGGGCCTTGCGGGGCGGATGCCGGCACCTCGTCTGACCGCCGCTCTCGTGCGGCAGTGTGCCCGTCCGAGGACATGATGCGAGACCAGCTGAGGTGCCAGTTTGGCGCACTGGCAGCAGCCAAGCCCGTATATAGCTGATTTTAAAGGACTTGACATCCCCCGGTCCGTTGGGAGAACATTGGCATAGTTCTCGCCTTATATTAGGCGTGGACGGGGCATCACCCCAACGGAAGGTGGACGGTGGACCACAGCACGAACGGATGCGTCGAGAGCGGCTCCTACCTGAGCGCTCAGCAACTGGGCGAGACCGTCGAGGCTCTCGCACCGGCGGTTGCTGTGTTGCTGCAGCGGATCGCTCCGACTGAAGTCGTGTCCACCGAGTCGGGTGGCACGGGCTACCGGTTTGTGCTGCCCCTGTCTTTTCCTGACGGCATTGGACATGGGACCGTCGTGGCCAGGTTGTTCCGGTATCGGGATAGCGTGCGTCTCGACGTCGAGATCGTGCACAACCGAAGGTTTGCGAAGGCCGACGGCTCCCCATCCGATCGTCGTTGCTACATGAACGACTTCGTCGCCTCATCGACGATTGCGCCAGATGCGACCGAACTGTCACCCGACTTCGAGCGGAGCGTGCTGCGGGGGGTGCTCATGGCACGCGACGGGGTCCGACGGCACAATCGGGAACAGGCGGCACCGTGGAACCAGGTGGTGATCGCCGCGGCCGAGTAGACGGGCTTTGATAATTGAGAGCGGGCGGCCCAGGCTGGGCCGCCCGCTCTTTCTTTGCCCCTCAACGTCAGACGATCAGCGCACCGCGATCGTCGCCCATGACCCTCCGCGTGCATCGAGGGTGTATCTCGCGTCGCCCACGTACACTGTGCGTCCCTCGACGCCGTCCACTGTCTCCCAATAGGGAAACCGAGCCCAGCTCAAGAACTTCCGGACCTCCGGGCCACGGGTGGCCGCCGCCGCGCCGAAGTCCGTGGGTTCCGTATCGTACTCGAGGTCTGCCAGTTCCAGGCGCGGGCTCAGCCAGTACCAGTGACCAAAGCGGTAGCGGTCGCCGATCTCCATCACGACGCGCCGCTGAAACGGGTTGACTGGCATCGGCGCGATCATGAGCCGAACCGGCTCAGGTAGACCCTGTGCCACGACGGCCCTGGTGACGAACCCACGCGCTGCAACGTTCGAGGCGGCCATCGCGGCGATGTAGAGCGCCACGACGACGACCGCAGCCACGGCCGGTCGCCTGACCCCAACGTGCCTCCCACGATTGCGGCGACGTTGCAGGACAATCCCGAGCGAAAGCACCGCCCACACCCACGGATCAACGATGAAGAGCGTGTCTCCAAAGAACCACGTGTCGCTGAACGGCATGAGGAGACGGATACCGTAGGTATTCAGCAGGTCCAGAAGCGGGTGCGTCCACACGCCGAGCAGTGCCAACAGCAGAAGCTGGCGGGGGATGACCGGTCGGTCGGGCACGCGTCCACCGCGGTGTCGCACCAATCGATCCCACACAAGCATGGCACCCGTCAAGAGCAGCGGAAGCAAGAGCCACGCGAGGATGCCGTGTGTGATACCCCGACGAAACCAGAGCGCGGTGTATGGTCCAGCGAAGTAGGCTAAGATGTCGAGGTCCGGCAGATTGGCGGCGACCAGCAGGGTCGCCATGCCCAGCCCCGTTTCACGTTTTAGCCCACTCTCGCCGAGCGTCGCCCCAACCAGGCTGTGGCAGACGGGGTCCACTTACCTCAGCCCCACCCGTCCCCACCGACGACCGGGGACGACGGCCGACGACGAGAGACGACCGCACACCGCTGACTGCCGATCAGTCCTCCGCCCTGCACATGTCGCAGGGACACAGCGCGGCCAGTAACTCATACGTGTAGATCCCGGTGCTGTGCCCGTCGCTCCAGTCGATCCGAATGGCGTAGCCACCGACGAGACCGATCGCTAATGCGCGGATGTCGTCCGGGACCGTGTCGGGATCGAGCAGAGGTCTGCCTGTCATCTCTTCCACGCACTGAGCGCAGGGACAGGCGAGCCGGAGGTCGCGCGCGGGATACGACGCCACGTGGTTGGCGTCCCACGTGACGACGATCTCCCGTTCTCCGCGATGGATGCGTTGTGGAATGCCGGAACTGCTCACCGTGCAAGCGCGGCGTCCAACTCGAAATCGACGTTCCCCTTGAGTGCTTTTGACACTGGGCAGTTCTCTTTGGCCTGTTGAGCCGCTGCCACGAAACCGTCATTGTCCAGCCCGTCCACCCTCCCCCGCACCTCGAGCTGCATCTTGGTGACCCGGGCTGCGCCTTCCACGATCTCCATCGTGCAAGAGGCCTTGGTCGTGATGCTCGTGGCGGGCGTCCCAGCCTTTTCCAGATCCGCTGAGAGCGCCATGCTGAGACATGCGGCATGCGCTGCGGCAATCAACTCTTCCGGATTCGTACCCTTCGTGCCTTGAAAACGGGTGGCAAACGTGTAGGCGCCCTTGAACGATCCGGATCCCGCCTTGAACTCACCGTTACCGGACCGAAGAACGCCATTCCATATCGCAGTGGCACTACTTGTGACCATCAGTGATCTCCTCGAGAAAAATGTGCGGTAATGTAACAGGCCAATCCTGTAGCTCTCGTGTCTCCTAGCCCTGGGTGACGGCCTCTTCTGCGGCAACCCCCTGGTCCAGTTGGCTGTAATCCAGCTCGCTGCCCTGGAGACTGTGCGGAATGAGGTAGACGGCCATCATGACCACGGTGGCCGCGAGCACCGCGGTGCGTCGGGTCGCAAGAGCGGCTTGGCGCCTATACAAGACCACGAGCGCCGCGATCCACACCAACCACATGATGAGCGTCTTGTTATCGGTCAGGTCGTACCCGAAAGGGAAACCTGTCCAGAGTGCTCCGAACGCCAACTTCTGGACAAGGGGCCCAAGCACCATGCCACCAACGGTGAGCAACATGAGGGTCACAACGGCGAGCCGCGGCATGGCTCGCGGATCAAACAGCGCGGCAAGTCCGGTGCGGATCCCGAACAGGATACCGAAGAACATGGTGATCACATGTGGCAAGAGCAGCCATAGCGGCACAGGATCCTTGAACCGAATAACCACCGTCTGTCCCTCACCTGGCAGCCAGGCGTTGCCCGCCGCTGAGCCGATCGCCACCGTGTACTCCAGCTTGCCGGCCGCAGGCTGGCGTGGGAGGCTCGCCACCAGTTCATCACCGTCGGGCGAGAGCGGCACCGCCGTCAGAGAATCGTCCGTCTTGTGGCGTTTGTAATAGAGCGTCGCATGCGTCTCCCCTTCCGGACGTGGGATGGCAACGCGCTCGTCCTCGGTCGATACGCCACTTCGCGTGAGCGAATAGCGGTACTCACGACCGTCGATCTCGAAGGACCCGCCAAGGGAATGCGTGGGTCCGGTCAACCGCTGGAACACCGCCGCACCCAGCATCACGAACACGGCCATCACCCACAGGGAAACACGGACTCCGCGTCCGGAGCGCTTGGTGGACTCCGCAGCCATTTCGGTCATGAAAGCTTCCGAGACAATGAGGTGAAGTTTGCGCAGGGAATCTAACGACCCCGCTGCCCGCCATCAGAACGGGACACATCAAGGAGCCGACGCCTTTCTGACCTGTCGAGCCGCTCGATCGCGTACCGCACCGTTGTCCGCGGTAGTCCGTGCCCCCGACGCTCCAAGTACTGGATCAGGGGCTCTGGGT
>JAOTWK010000008.1 GCA_029862935.1 Gemmatimonadota bacterium
CCCAGCCGATCGCGGGAAACAAGAACCATGGGGTTTCGAGTCCCGGCGCCACGATGTTGAGCAGCAACAGCCCCCCGTTCACCGAGACATAGGACGCAAAGTTCGCGCGGAACTTCCGCACGATCCCTGGCTCACCTCCTTGTTTCTTGGCATCCGGGGACTGCTTTTCACGCCGCTGCACGTCCCGGCGGCGTGCTCCGACGGCGCGCGCTCCGCGACGGGAGGGTGGCCGCTTCCCTTCCTCGAACCAATCCCACCAGTCCGCATCCTGGCGTTGCCGTGGCCGCTGCGGCGCTGCGGCCGCGCTCGGTGCCTTGGGCCGTCGGGACAGGGGAGACCGGGGACGATAGGGACCGGAGCTCCGGCTCTCGAGTGCCCGGCGGAGCGCGTCGGCGGTGGGCCAGCGGTCGTCGGCTTCCTTCTCGAGGCAGCGAATGACGGTGCTTGCCAACTCCTGGGGGCAGTCGGGGCGGGCATCCGTGATGCTTGGGACTGGTTGCGTGACCTGCTTCAGGAGAATTCCGGCAACGGTCGGTGCCTTGAACGGCACCTCGCCGGTCAGCATCTCGTAGGCCACGACCCCAAGCGAGTAGATGTCACTGCGCGCATCGATCTCACGCTCGCCGGAGGCCTGTTCGGGACTCATGTACGCAGGCGTGCCGATGGCCATACCCGTACCAGTGAGCGTGCCGCCGCTCGCGTCGGACAGTGCCTTGGCGATTCCGAAGTCAGTGACCATCACTCGCCGACGCGTGCCCTCGAGCAGCACGTTGTCCGGCTTGATGTCGCGGTGGATGACGCTCATCGCGTGCGCCATGCCGAGCGCGTCCGCGGTTTCCTTCATGATGCGGCGCGCCTCTTCTGCGGGAAGTCGCTCGCGTCGGCGTAGCCGTGCCGCCAGCGATTCACCATCGACGAAACCCATGACGAAATACACGAGCCCGCCTTCTTCGCCGACCGCGTGAATGGGCACGATGTGCGGATGGGACAAACGGGCGGCCGTTTGCGCCTCGCGAATGAAGCGCTTCCTGATCTCTTCGCGAAACGCCAACTCGGGCGGCAACACCTTGATGGCAACACGTCGCCTCAGCTTGAGGTCGCGTGCGCTGAACACGATACCCATGCCACCCCGTCCGATTTCCCCTTCGAGGTGATAGGAGTCCGTAAGAACGTCCGCCAGACGGGCTGCTAGAGGTCCCGGTGTCGCTTCATCCATGTAGCATATGCTCCAGACCGGGGGTAGATTAACGTACCCCAAATAGCGGGGCAACCTACGTCCGACTCCGAACTGAAGGCGGCAATGCGCTGGGTGACGGATGACGCGGGACGCCGCTGGTCGGTTGAACGAGTAGGCCGGACCTCGGGGCTGGTCCCGACGAAGAAACTCAAGAAGGCATTTTCCGAGCCAGCCGACATCGTCCGCTTCGAGTGTGTGACGGATCGGTCGGAACCGGCGCGCGAGGTACAGGCCCGCGCCGGGTTGCTGGAGCAGCTCACGGACTCGGAGTTGCGTGCCCTTCTCAACGTCGCCCCACGCGCGCCCTGACCTCGCCGTCACACCTCGGTATGACCGCGTGACAGGAATCAAACGCCTCACGACAACTTCCCTAGGAACATCACTCTGGATCCGAGTGTTGAACTCACGGAGAGGGCATCAGCTTCGCGTCACACGCTGCCCGTGAACCCGGACGACACATGAACGAGAAGAGCCCACAGAACTCAGGCGAGGGCGCAGAAGCGAAACTGCCGGATCGCATGTCGAGCAGGGTGCGGCTCCCTGTGCTGCCCCTGCGTGAGACGGTGATGTTTCCAGGGGTCACGGCCCCGATCGGGGCCGGCCGGCCGCCCACGCTCCGAGCAATCGAAGCGGCACTGCGCCGCGACGATAAGCTGATCTTCGCCGTCGCCCAACGCGAGAACGTCGACAACGCGCAGCCCGAGGTGTTGTACACCACCGGGACGGTTGCGCGCGTGGGACAGGTACAGCGTGGATTGGGTGGCATTCAGCTTTTGCTGCACGGTGACTACCGCGCGACCGTGTTGCAGTACTCCCAGGCTGAGAGTGGGTTTGTGGAGGCCGTGGTGCAGGAGGCGCCCGACCTGCCGCCACTGGATGCTGAGGACGCGGCGTTTGTGGCGCTGCACAAAGAAGTGCGCGAGCGTGCCGCCGAGCTCGGTCTCAAGATGGGATTGCCCCAAGAAGTCGTAGAGCAAGTTCTCGAGGGCGTGGAGGAACCCGGAGGCTTCGGCGACTTGGTAGCTGGATACATCGACATCACCCCGGCCGAACGCCAAGCACTTTTGGAGACACGCGGTGTCGAGGAACGGCTGCGTCGCGTGCTGATCCACGTTCAGCGTCAACTCGCGCTGGCCGAGGCACAGGAAGAGATCAAATCCAAGGTGCAGGAAGAGATCGGTGAGCGGCAACGGGAAATGTTCTTGCGGGAGCAACTGAAGGCGATCCGCAAGGAGCTGGGAGACGACGACGCCGGCCAGGAAGTGGAAGAGCTACGCGAGCGGATTCTGAAGCTCAATTTGCCCGAGGGCGTTCGAGAGGAAATCGATCGTGAGTTGCGGCGCCTCGAGCGGTCGTCGCGTGATTCCATGGAGGCGCAGATTATCCGCACGTTTCTCGAAACGGTTGTCGAACTTCCGTGGAATATCCGTAGCGAGGACCATCTCGACCTGAAGGAAGCGGCAGTCATCCTCGACGAAGACCACTACGGTCTTCGAGAGGTCAAGGACCGCGTGCTGGAGTTTCTGGCGGTACGGCAACTCCTCAAGGTACGGGCGCCCGGTGAGCGCGTGATGGGAGCGATCGGGAACGAGGACGACCGTGGCACCAAGGGCTCGATCCTGTTGTTCATTGGCCCTCCTGGCGTGGGCAAGACCTCGATTGCCAAGTCGATCGCCCGGGCCATGAGTCGCCGGTATGTGCGCATCTCGTTGGGTGGTGCTCGAGACGAGGCCGATATCCGCGGTCACCGACGAACGTACGTGGGTGCAATGCCTGGCCGCATCGTCGAAGGAATGAAGCGCGCGGGCACGAAGAACCCGGTGTTCTTGCTGGATGAGGTCGACAAGCTCGGGGTGTCGTTCCAAGGCGATCCGGCCTCGGCACTCCTGGAAGTGCTGGATCCCGCCCAGAACGACTCGTTTACGGATCACTACTTGGGTGTACCGTTCGACCTCTCAGAAGTGCTGTTCATCGCGACGGCGAACTTCCGGCAGAACATTCCGATTCCCCTGCTCGATCGGATGGAAACGGTCGAGTTCAGCGGATACACCGAGCGTGACAAGTTGGCCATCGCCAAGCAGTACTTGATCCCGCGGCAACTCGGCGAGAACGGGCTGGGAGCACAGGAACTGATCCTGGACGATGATGCGGTGCGCACGCTGATCTCGGGGTACACGCGCGAGGCAGGCGTGCGACAGCTCGAGCGGGAGATCGGCAAGATGGCTCGCAAAGTGGCCCGGAAGATCGCGACAAAGGAGATCGAGGGTCTCACCGTGCTGCCCAAGGACGTGACCGAGCTCATCGGGCGCCCAACGGTCCATCCCGAGCGCGCAGCGAGAGAAGATCAGGTGGGGACTGCCACGGGGATGTACTACACCCCGACAGGCGGAGACATCATGTTCGTGGAAGTCTCCGTGACAAGGGGCCGCGATGCGCTGCTGCTCACAGGCCAACTCGGCGACGTGATGAAGGAGTCGGCCCAGGCTGCCCTGACCTATGCCAAAATGCACGCAGACGCGTTGGGCATACCGAGCGAAGCGCTCTCAGACAAGGACGTGCACATTCACGTCCCGGCTGGCTCCATCCCAAAGGACGGGCCCTCAGCGGGCGTCACCATGGCGACGGCGCTGGTGAGTGCGCTGTCCCACGTGCCTGTACGCCATGACTTGGCCATGACCGGAGAGATTACGCTCTCGGGTCGCGTGCTCCCGATCGGCGGGGTAAAGGAGAAGGTGCTGGGTGCGTGCCGTGCCGGCATCTCCAACATCATACTGCCCAAGGAGAACCTGGCCGATCTCGAAGACCTGAGCGAAGAAGAGCGTAAGCGGATTCACGTCTACGCGGTCGACGAGCTGAACGACGTGCTGCAGATCGCACTGTTTCGACGCGATCGAGCAGGCACCGATTCGGGTACCGCGCGGCCCGAGCTTCAGCCCACGGCGCCCTAGGCGCCGATCACCAAGCGAGCGTCTTCAGCAGCGCTTCGAGCGCGGTCTGGATCGCCCCAGTCCGGCTCGCGGCGTCTGATTCCCTCTCCAACACCGGCACCAGGCTCAGGTGGCCCAGCACTAACACGACTGCGTGCTCGGCCACGCGGGCTGGATCCACGTCGTCGCGGACATAGCCCAGCCCCTGCCCTTTCGAAATGTCGGTCTTGATCTGGATGAGAAGCTGCCCCACGGCCTTCTTGGCGGCAGCTCCCTGATCCCCGGAGTCCTGGATTCCCCGAATCAGCAAACGCGTCTCCCTGGGGTGACTTGCAAGCGCGTCCAGCACGGTTCGCAGGCGGAGACGGACCTGCTCGATCGGATGCTTCTGAGCGCTGCCCGCACCCTCCGCGGACCCGAGCCGCGTGGCGGCGTTCTGAAGGACCGCTTCATACAGCTTGGCCTTCGAGCCGAAGTAGTAGTAGAGGAGTTGTTTGTTCGCCTCGGCTCGCTTGGCGATCCGATCTGTTCTCCCACCATGAAACCCGAACTCAGCGAATTCCTCGAGCGCTGCACGAGCAATACGTTGCCGAGTTTCAGGGTCCGAACGCACCATGCTTGCTCAACCAACCGGTTGGATGCAAATCAGAACATGATTGCTTTGGCCTTCTATTTCAAGGTCTTAGGTCGATATCGCGTGAATGGTGGCCTGAGCGGCACCGACAATGGTTGGGTCTGATGACCACAGGCCCATCAGCCGATCCTCGACGATTCGCCCAATGCCTGCGGCTGATCCGGTGGTGAGAATCGCGACAGGACTGCCAAAATGTCTTACGGCACGCTCGACCGGAATCTCGCCCGCAACCGGAATTGGGAAGGATTGGGTAGCGTCGCCCAGCATCCAGATTTGAGTCTCGGCTCCATCGGCGGCCCGCTTTCTCCAGATCGGGACCAGGGCGGAAAGTACGGTCGCGGGCGCCAGGCAAGCCACGCGACCTGGTTCGCGGGTGGTGGTTCGGAGGGCGATGGCATAGAGCTCGCGTTCGCCGCTGAACGTGATGGTCGCCTCCTTCCCGCCCCGTCCCCGGGACGCCATCTGTTGCTCGAGGACGTCCAGCTTTCCCTCCTCGGCCTTCGCGATCTTGGCGAGGAGGGTGTCAGGCCGAATCGCCCGATATACCTGGGGATCCTCGCCCTCGACCGATGCGGCCCCTTTTGCCACCAGACCACGCAATGCCTGGTAGCTGTTAGCTCGAGCGATTCCCAACACCCCTGCCAGCCCATAGCCCGAGGACGGACCGTTTTCAAGAAGGCCCTCATACGCTGCTGATTCCGTTGGCGTAAAGCCAAACGGCGTGAGATCGACGTCCTGTTTAGGAGTAGTCATTGCTACTTCTTAAAATACCGTTCCCGAGGTCGTTTTGCCAGCGATCGGAGCCCGGACCAACGTCTGATCGAGGGACTCCGATGGAGGGAGGGTGGCCGCCAGTTAGGCCACGCCGCTGCGTGTATCTGTCCCTCAAGACTACAGAGGCTCATTGGCCGGCGGATCAGGCCAGCCCGGGCGGCCTGATGACACGGGGATGGGGGTGCGAGCCTGGGACTGTCGTGGGAACGGTGGAGGGACAAAGGCTCTGCGGAAAGCGTTAAAACCGATAGCGGTATCGCAATACAGTCACAAGAGTATCATGTCACCATTATTATACTGTCGCGTTGCTGTCGCACGTTGGTTGATTAGCGGAGTGCTCGGCTGGTCTCGAGGGAGCTGTGCGGGAACGCCAGCGCCGGACGGTGGGGTCACGCAGCTGTCTGCCTGAGGGCCACGGCGCCGGAGCAGACGAGTCAGATTGTGGGTGTGCGTTGCGGATCAATTCGGTCTAACTTCGGGCCCGGAAGCCTCTTCGTAGGCTGTGTTTATAGGAGTAGCACACACTACTACGTTTCATGTCACCGGTATGGAACGGTTCGAGTAATGGTTGGGTGCCGTTCGGAGGACGGATCGAGTATCGGGGATGCTCGAGGAGGAGTGGCTGGGGTGTGTTCGGCGGCGCGCGGGACGGTGACGAGCGAGCGAGGCGGGGTCACCCCTGAGTCGTCGGCCGTCCCAATCCGCCTGACGCAGCTGCAGAAAAAGAGGGGAATTGCCCATCAGTATCGTGTTACTGTCGCGAAACTGATATGATCGTGTGCCGGAGAATTTGCCGTTTCGCGGTTATCAGACGAAGTCGAGGTGCCAGCCGGCGAGCTTTGCGATGAAGGCCAGCCGGAAGGTGACGTCAGCTTGCCGTTGTGCCATGGTCTTGCTGTCGAGCTCCAACGGGAACGCGAAATCCGCCACCTTGGACGTGCTTTTGGGGATGCTCCTCAGGTTCTTGGGGTTCCAGATACCCTGGTCATCGCATTCACGAAGCAGACGGGCGAGAATCCGCTGCGCGGTTGCCGAGGCCTCCAGCATGCCGAGGCGGACAAGAAGCTCGATCCAATGCAAGGCGAATGGGAGATCCTTAGGATTGCCACTGCTGTCTGCCTTCAGAGGGTCGCCAAGAAAATGAAATTGTGGTTTGATGATCTTGCGACCAACCTGGATCACGTAAGTGCGTTTCGTTTCGGGCTTTCCGAGAAAATTGCCCAATCGCTCCGCAAAGCCGGCTCGTTCCCGCTGCAAATTCGGCAGGTAGGCGATGACGGCGACCGAGAAGAGGGTCGGCGGATGCGCGCCAGGGTGCAAAATGTTGCGTGATGCCTTGCGTACGACGGGCTTCTCGGCTAGCTCGCTCCGCAGGAACTGCGAGACATTGGAGGCGATTCGGTGCGCTGACCCGCGAACGCGGGGGTCGTTGAAGTGGCCTCCCTGGGCGAGCGCCGCGGTTGCGGCTTCGCGAAACAGGTCGCGGGCCCAGATGCCCAGGTCCGCATTGGTCTTGGCCGCCTTCTGGTACTCGAACAGCAAGGATGCCGAATCGTCTCGAGACAGTAGGCGAAACAAGACCCGATCTGCGAGCCGGAAGGGCCGCTGATCGGCTGGAACGCCGAGCTCGACAAGGTGACGGTATTGTGCCACCGTCCCGACATCTTTGATCCCCTGGGCCTTCGATGGCGACAGACCCAGCATGTTGGCAGCCCACACCCCAGTCGGTCTCTGCTTCTTGATTGACTGCGTAACGCTCTTGTAATCAAGAACTTCCGCCAGAAGGGCCGCACGATCCTCAGGGCTGGCGGCTCCTGGGGGCAGGATGTCGTTGACCGTCCGCCAGCGCAGTGGGGCGCAGGCGTGCTCGCGTAACCAAGTGACCGGAACCCGGTGGCTCGTTGGCAGTTCCAGCGGTTCAACTCCAAGAAAGGGCCGAATGTGGCGCGGGAAATTAGCTATTTCCCCGGCGTTCGGCCAGAGGGATTTTTGGCTATCGGCGGTCCGTCGAGCGACCGGAGTCCCGAAGGCGCCGAATCCGCTGCTGCTCTCCCGCCGCCTTGAATTCGGAACTGGGCGTCCAGGACGGGAATGCATCGGTGGTGCCGAGCATCCAGCTGAGCCGGACGGCGAGCCGCACCTGCTGTAAGAGACCGCCAAAGACGAAATCTGCAGTGAATTCGTCCGATGCGCGGTGGTAGCGGCTAATAAGGTATTGTCGTTCCTGTTCGGGTCCCCAGCCTGAGGCTCGATCGAGGAACTGCGATCCTTGCTGCAGTGCCAGCACCGGAACTCCCGATTGTGCAAACGGCAGATGGTCGGCCCGATAGAAGAAGGCGGTGCCATCACGGCTCTCAGGCAACGGCCTCATGTGCTCCCGCTCCGCCGCGGCCGTCGCGAACCGCTCGAGTTCAGATTGCGCCGCACCGAGCATGATCACGTCTGACGTGGATCCCCACACATTTCCCCGATCCAGATTCACGACAGCGGCGACCTGATGAAGCGGTACCGGTGGGTTCTCGACGAACGCCTGCCCTGCCGAGCCCGCGGCCCAGCAACAGGTCGTGTGATAAGAACCGCACGTGCGATCGCAGCGCCGCTTCAGTGGGTGAGCGTAACGCCCGCTCCATGGCGGCGCCCTGATCCGGCGTCACCTGCGAGAACGATGCGCTCGGCATCGCAAGTCCAAACCCGATCAGCGCACACGCAAACGCCGCCCAACTTCTGGATCGGTGATTCACGGAATGGGACAGCGCGCGCGTGAAATCGTCGCGGGTCGACCGAACGCTGCCTCACTGGTCAACACGAGCGTACTATCGTCGAGGAAGTCCACGGCCTCTCCTTGCGGTTGTTCACGCATCCCGAGCCAGCATGTGCTGGCCTTGGTGGGCTGCTCCGCGCTGTCGAGACGGTAGAAGATGAGTTCGGTGTAGGTCCGGAGCACCAAGAGTGTCCCGTCAGGCGAGACGGCGGCACCGGTGACCTGACGTCCGAATGAGCGTGGCACGATGTCGAGGGTGCGCTCGCGACCAACCGTCAATGAATCCTCGAGGAGTGCAGTGCGCGGAATCCGGTAGAGGGAAACCGGTCCCGACCGGCCCTTGGTGATCAGGAGTAGGGTTCCTGACGGCGTGACGGCAAGCGCTTCTACGTCTCGCGGGCCCTCGCGGTAACGAACCCGGATTCTCCGCGCCTGGACGGAGGAGGGAAGCAACGCCGCTGAGTCCGGCCCCGTGTCAGGCTCCCGGAGGACAAAGAGATCGACGGCCGCACGCGTCTCGAAGTTGTCTCCGACATCCCCGATGAAGAGGCACGCGCTGTCGGCATCGGGGCAAAGTCCGAGGGCCAGGTCTTCCCAATCCACTGCCGTCGCACCACGAACGTGAACCATCCCGCGGTCCGCACCCCTGAGATCAGTCGCGTACAAGACCGGGTCGTCGCCCGAATCGTTGTGGGTCCACAATGTGCCATTCAGCCTCCGGCTCACAGCAATCCCGGAGGTCTCGGACAGCCGGGGTGACGCGAGTATGCCGGTGATCTCGAACAACGACGGTCGGATCACCTGTGCTGGCATATCCGCAGGTTCGCACCCGGCCAGCCAGACAGCGGTGAAGAATCCCGCCGCGATCCGGCGAGCACACACGCGTGGGTCGTTGCTCATCGCCATGAAGTGTAGTCGCCCGCTTGCCTCGCCGGAACGTACCCGGCAACTTTCGGCCTCCATGATCGAAAGCCTCAGGACACGCCCCGTCGAGAAACGACCGAGCCAAGTACAGTTGGCCGGACGCGTCCTCTTCCTGGTTGACGATGCCGGCATGGTGCGACGACAGCTTGCCGGTGAAGATCTCCCGCGCCCGTCAAGTGAGCTCTTGCGGGACGATATCTCGACCGACGAGATCACCCCTGCCTATATCTGCTACTACTACGACGACACACTGGGGGACTTCCCCTACCTCGGACTGAAGGCGGGAGATGAGTTCCCGATCACCCGCGGAAGCGTGCGGGACGGTGGGTTCGTGTGCTCGGTGAGTGGGAAGCGCAGAGGCAAGGGATCCTCCCGCGAGCAATCTCCCTATGCAGAGATGTGTGCGGGCATCCGGCTCGTGATCGCCGAGAGCATCGAGCGGATCTATCGCGAGAACTGTCAGAACCTCGGCATTCTCACCAGCACCGACTTCTCGCTCATCGAGAGGCTGCGTGCCGGTGGTCCGGTTCCGCTGAGCGTGTTTTGCGAAGGGGAAGGGGATATCACGCGAGGGATCATCGAGTATGGAGGGCTGTTCCACTACAACGTGGCCCGACTCCAGGGGAAAGTGCAGGTGCCGTCGATCTCGCGGCCAGCGCGGCCAATGACGCTTGCCGAAAAGATCGTTGCGCGGCACTGGGTGGTCGATCTCGCGCAGGACCAGGTTGGCACTCCCTACGTCGCGCCGGGCGATGAGGGATTCGTGCGGACGGACATTCGGTTCAGTCACGAATACGTCACGCCAATGGCCGCGATCTTCTGGCGCGACCACGTTGGGAGGTCGGAGCGTATCGTCGACCCCTCCTCGGTCTTCTTCTTTCGAGACCATCTGACGTTTCTGGAACTGGCGATGACGGATGAGCGGAAAGCGCAGGGTCTGCTCGATACGGCGCTGGAGCTGAAGGAGCAGCAGGAGACGTTCGCCGAGCAGCAAGGGGTGACCCTGTATGGCGAATTGCCGCGAGTCGGGCCGCACATGGCGGTGCAGGGTTCAGAGGCCATTTGCCATTCGAAGATTCTCGAGAACCATGCGCTGCCCGGTCAGCTGATCATCGGGAGTGATTCGCACACCCCACATGCCGGTGCCATCGGGGCCGTGGCGTTCGGCGTCGGTACGACGGCCATCTTCAATTCGTGGCTGACAAAAGATGTCCGCATCACCGTCCCACCATCGGTCCTGGTGCGCGTCAGCGGGCGCAAGCCACCGCAGGTGACGGCGAAGGATTTCATGCTGCAGATCCTGCGGCATCCGTATGTGAAGAACGGTCACGCGATCGGCAAGATCGTGGAGTATGCCGGCGAGGCCGTGGAAGCGCTCTCCGTTGATGAGCGCGCAACAATGACCAACATGGCGGCCGAGGTGGGGGCGTTCACGGGGATCGTCAAGCCCGATGAAGAAGCCGTGGCATTCTTGGCGCGAGAACGAGGTCTCGATCAGGAAACGACTCGTGCCGCGCTCGAGGGGCTCTACTCCGATGACGGCGCCGAGTTTGAGACTGTGATTGACATCGATGCAGCCGCGTTGCTGCCCATGATCGCGCTGCCGGGGGATCCCGGCAACGGCTTGTTCATCTCTGAGCTCGGTGACGCCGTCAACGTCGACATCGCCTACGCCGGGTCATGCACGGCCGGCAAGAAATCCGACATGGACATGTACGCCGCGGTGTTCCGCGATGCCCTCGCGCGTGGTGAGCGGGTCCATCCGGACGTGCAGTGCTTCATCCAGTGTGGCTCGCAAGAGGTGAAGCGCTACTGCGAAGAGAAGGGATACCTCGAGATCTTCCGCCAGGTCGGGGCGCAGTTCATCGAGCCGTCGTGTGGCGCGTGCATCAATGCGGGACCAGGAGTGTCGTACGATCGTGAAACAGTGACAGTGAGCGCAATCAACCGGAACTTCCCAGGTCGCTCGGGACCAGGGGAGCTGTATTTGGCGAGTCCCTACACGACAGCGGCGAGCGCCGTTGCGGGCCGTATCACGGCCTGGGAGCCCTCCTAGTCAATCTTGGCGTGGGGTTGGAGGGGGGGCAATCGTCTGCGGGTCAACTCGGTCATCCCCGCCGCCGTTCGTTCCCGTGACTCCCGCGGGCAGCGGTGCCGGACGCAACGCAGCCGGCGGATACACGCCTCGCGCGTTCCACAGCACCCAATCCGTGAGTCCCAAATCCTCGACCGCCCGGATCTGCGCCCGGATCTCCTCAGGTCCGTATCGGACGCGATAGATGGTGAAGGCCTGAAGGTACGGACGGATCCGTGCTGGTCGGTCGAGCCGTCGTGAGCGCACGATGGCCTCTTCGAGCGCACGGCGGACGATCTCGTAGGGCTGCGCGTTGGGGTGTGCAATGCCATACGAGCCGCGTCGGTAGTGGCTCGGGTAGACCATCGGGAGAATGACATCGGCGGCCGAAGAGAGATCGTCCCACACTTGGCCGATGCCAAGATCTCCGGTCGCCGTAGTCGTCAATCCGAACACGTCCAGTGTGAAGGGGACGCCGAGGGCGTTCACCCGGTTGCGCAACAGGTTGATGTTGCGGCGAATGGCAGCGCGCCGACTCTCTCCCGCCCGACGGGCGGGGTACACGGTTCGATTGAGCCGGCTCGGCGGCTCGTCCGGAAAGCGGACGTAGTCGAACTGGATCTCTTTGAATCCCAGCAGGACGGCTTCGGCTGCAAGATCCGCGGCGTAGATCCACACGGAGTCATTGAAGGCGTCGACCCACGGCTCGCCCAAGCCGTCCCTCCACAGCGCTCCAGTAGTTGCGTCCTGTATTGCCCAGTCGGGCTTGTGTCGTGCGAGCAGCGGGTCGCGCGCAACGACGATCCGGGCGACGGCATGAATGCCATGCTGCTCCAACAACGCGAGTCTGCTTCTCGGGTCACGCGTGCGGATGAGCCCATTCGCGCCGATTTCCTCGGCAGTCGCCACGCTCGATCGATAGGTCAGGAATCCTGTCGCGTCCTTTACGTCGATGACCAGTGCGTTGATCTCCGTTGTATCGACCAGTGCGATCAGACGGTAGAGGCGATCGGAGCCGAACAGCCAGCCATTGGCATACAGGCCTTTGAGGGCCGCGGGTGGTTGCCCGCGCGGCGGAGGTGGAATCGTGATTGCCGAAACGGACTGTGACCTGAATCCGCTTTGATAGTTTGGGAGGTGGTCGTCGTGGTGCACGTTTGGGATGCGTGCCTGGGCCGCCGGTGGCGGTGGAAGCGCGAGGCGCTGCGACGGATCGACCAGCATCTCGATGATGTAGTCGGGCAGGCTGTCACTGTGAGAAGGTGGCGAGAGCCACCATGTGCCGTCCACGGACTGCGCGCTTGCAGACGTCATCATGCTGACCACGGCGATCGACGCCACAGTCAGAATCCGAGCGAGAGGAGCCAACGACATGTGAGTTTTGGTCTACCCTCCAGATGACAAGCAACGAGCCCAGACGGTGAGAGACGGCGCGGTCCGAGAAGCTCCCGGCCGCCCCGTCTCTCCGGAGTGTTGTGACGACGCGCTGTGACTACTGCTGGTCGATTCTCCTGAGTTCGACTCGACGGTTCTGAGCGCGCCCGGCGCGCGTCGCGTTGGTCGCAATGGGCTCGTCCGGGCCGTACCCCCGCGTGACCATCCTGGAAGGTTCAACTCCCTTCCGTGCGAGGTAGGCTTTGACCGCCTGCGCTCGTTCCAACGAGAGCCGCATGTTCAGTGCTCGCGACCCGGTGATGTCCGTGTGACCCGCGACCTCGACACGCACTTCCGTACGGGCTAGCAGCGACGTCGCCACTTCGTCGAGCACGGCGTAGGAATCCGGCGTGAGCGCGGATCGGCCGGTGGCGAAGTTCACGCCGCGGAGTATGAGCGGCTGCACCACGCCCTGTTGTACCTGGAACAGCAGGGGACACCCGACCGCGTCGACGGTCCGACCGGCAGACGTGTTGGGACAGCGGTCCAAGCCGTCTGGGACGCCGTCTCCATCGCTGTCGAGCGGACAACCGAGCCTATCGACGGAGACGCCCTGAGGGGTGCCAGGACACTGATCGATCGCATTCACCACGCCGTCGCGGTCCTCGTCGAGCGCACAGCCCTGGCTGTCGACCTGGGCGCCGGCCGGTGTGTCGGGACACAGATCTAGACCGTCGAGCACACCGTCGCCATCGCCATCGGAGGGGCACCCGTCGGGTCCGACGGTGGCCCCCGTCGGTGTATCGGGACATTGATCGAGCCCGTCGAACACGCCATCCGCATCGGAATCGATGGGACAGCCGTTCGGATCGACGTCGGCACCAGCAGGGGTGTTGGGGCATACATCGATACCGTCGAACACGCCATCCGCATCGGTGTCGATCGGACATCCAGCGGCGTCGACCAACGCCCCTTGAGGCGTATCCGGGCACCGGTCGAGTCCGTTGAATACCCCGTCGCCGTCGCCGTCCAGCGGACACCCTCGAAGATCAACCTCGGCGCCGAATGGGGTATCGGGACAGGCGTCTCGTCGGTTGGGCACGCCGTCACGGTCCGTGTCTTTGGGCGGTCCACCGAACGCAAACACGGAAAGCCCGGCCGCGGCTCCGAAGTTCACAGCACTCCCGCTCGCAGGCGATAGCGCCGAATTCGAATACATGTCCCCGCGACCTTCCACACGGAGGGCCGCGCGGCCGCCGAGCGGAATTCGCAAGCCGACCAATCCGTGTGGGCCCCAGTCGTCACCGACGGCGGCGCCTCGATAGTACACCCGCCCGAACCCGAGTCCGAGATACGCGTTGGCGAATCCCATACTCAACGTGTGAGCGTAGATGGTACCGCCGATCCGAGTAACCAGAACGGCGTCTCCGGAGGCCGCTTGGTCGGTGGACGTGTGGTCACCGTTCGCTTCGATCGCGAAGAGACGGCTGATGAACACACCGAGCCTGCCTCCTGCGCCGAAGCCGGCGTCGAGACCCGTGTCGGTCTTGTCATAGGCCGTCACGGTACCAAGCACACCGAGCTCGACCTGCCCGGCATTCCCCACCTGGGCCGCGGCATTGACGACGACGCTCGCCGTTGCGAGCATCGTGCACGCGAACGCTTTGGCAATCATGCGCATAGGGCTTCTCCTGGAGAGCAATCTACCACTATCGACTAGGACTACCACAGTGAGGTAGCTCACCTTCGAGTCCGTCAGATTACCTTAGGAGCGTCTGAGACAACGAGGAGGTGCTTTGCGGCTCACAATTCAGTACTGCGGCGTCTGAGGCTACGAGCCGCGGGCCGCCAGTTTGGCGGCCGATATTGAACGGACCTACACCGACGCCGACGCAGTACTGGTCGAGTCGTCGGGTGGGGTTTTTGAGGTCGCCGTGGACGGCGAATTGATCTTTTCAAAGGTGCAGCTGGGCAGGCACGCCACGCCCGGTGAGGTCCTCCGGCTGCTCAAGGAACACCTCGGCTCCTGACGATTGGCGCAACGCAACGGCACGGGCATCTAGCCCCACCAGCTGAATGCGTGGGGGCGCCTGGTCCGCCATGGGTGCCGGCATGACTCCCCGCCACCACGTCCGCGATCACTACCTTCCGCCCGACCCGGACGCCTACCGACGGGCCGAGCCGGCGACGGGGCGTATCATCGTCATTGCACCCACGAGGGCCGCGTGCGAGACGATCGAGCGTGCGTGTCACCTGCGGATCGAGACCGTCTTGGAGCGAGAGCATGGTGCGGACATCCGTGCTCTCGCGCGGCGCGGTGCCGGCTTTGGGATCGTGGCGGCCACGGGCACCGGAAAGACGCTCGCCATCCGACCTATTGCCGAAGAGACCCTCAAGGCCCCACTCCGTATCGGAGTGGTGAATCGGGAGCGCGAGGCGACTCCAGAGACTCCCACGTGGAACGTGGTGATCGTCACGACCGGCATCGCTCGCCGGTGGTTTCAAGACGAGCTGATTCTGCCGCAGGACACCCTCATCGCCGACGAAATCCACCAGACCTCCGCAGAGCTCGAGCTGTGTCTCGCACTTGGGAAGCGCGTCGGCTGCCGGTTCATCTGGCTGTCGGCAACCGTCGACCCAGCGTTCTACGCGGACTATTTGAATTCCGCCGAAGTGCTCGAGACCGCCGCGTTCGATCCATCCTGTGCCGCACGCGTCCGGACGCGACGGCAGAGACCGGTCGCATTCCTCGACGCGCAGTTCATTCGCCGAGCGGTCAAGGACTCCCGAGGGGTGGCCGTGTTCCTGCCTACCCGTGCAGAAGTCGAGGCTGTGTCGGGTGAGTTGCGTGACCGGTGGCCCAGGCTCCACGCCGCGTTCTATCACGGCGGTGAGCCGATCCGGGTGATGCAGCCGTTCTTGGATGGGGTGGCGCAAAAGCCATTCGTGCTCGCCATGACGCAGGCCGGCCAGTCGGCACTGAACATCGGTGGGCTCGATACGGTGGTGATCTACGATGCATGCTACAAGAACCTCGTTCAGCGGGGCCGCAACGTGCTGGCGCGGCAATACCTGGGGCCGAACGAAATCCTTCAGATGGCCGGTCGCGTTCACGGGCGTGTCGCCAACGGCGAAGTCTACATCCTGTCGGACCGAGAGATCGACTTCTTCGCGCTGCAGCCCGTCCCCCCAGACTTCCAACTGGCTGGGGACAACGAGCGAGTGGCACTTACCGCGGCCGCTCTGGGTGTCGACCTGACCCAGCTCGACCTACCCGTTCCGCTCGACCGGCGTGCCTACCGCGCCGCAGTCGAGCGGCTCGAGCGACGGGGTGTGATTGCAAACGGCCGACTCACGGAGTACGGCCGGGACGTCGAGGCGATGCCAGTCGATCGCTCCTGGGGCGAGCTCCTCGTGCATGCGGATCAAGAGCTTGTTCCCTACGTCGCAGTCATGGCGAACGTCGATTCGCTGCACCGTATGACCCGAGACGAGCCAGAGCTCGTCGGGCTCGTAGTGTACGGGAGCGACCACCTCACGGCATACAACGTGTATGCCGAGGCCGTGAACCAGTACGGATATCTGGGAGAAGTCTACGGTCTGCCACGACACTTGTTCGCAGACGACATCGACGAGTGGGCAAGCGACCGGGGAGTACTGGTCAAGGCGATCGAGGATGTAGCACTCGGCATGGCGTCGGTGTACCGCACGCTTGAGCTACCGCTTCCGGCGGCACTTCCGATGGCGAATCGCAAGGTCCTGCGATCATTTCAGGATCTCGCTGCGCGAATTATGCCGTTTGACCTGGTGGTCGAAGGCGAAACCGTGTCCGGAGATCGGGTGCGACTGTCCGACTCGTCTGTCTGTGCACCACACGGCGCCATCGCGGGGGTGGTACGATACTTCGCGGATCGCTTCGGGGTGCCGAGGGGAGCGGTCGAGGGGACTACGGTCCCGTTCGATTTGATCAAGCGATACGCGGTGCGCGGGGATGCCGAAGTGGAAGTACGAGAGGATCGGCGACGCACCGGGCTCTGCGTGACGCGCTCGACCGAGTTCTTCGGGTTCGCGTTGGATACCGAGCGACGTCCGTTGAATGACGAGTTTCCCGCCGATCTCGCGCAGCGCGCACGTGCCGCCCTCGCTCAGGCGCTGATTAGCGGCGTGGCACCGCACCCGAACAGCAACAGCATCGCGCGTGCCGCGCGGCGGCTCGACGAGTACTGGCGTCGATCGGGTGGTGAAGTCGAAATGGGGAATCCAGACGCCATCAGCGAAGCCGTGGCACGGCAGTTAGAGTTCGTATCGAGCTGGGAGCAGTTCCTGGAGACTCCGGTGGAGTTGGACGTGGACGCGCTCGTACCCGAGGAGACACGTCGGTTGCTCGATGCGCTGCCAGCCTCCGCGACCGTCTTGGGTGACAGCGTGCCCCTGGAATACGATCTCGAGGGAGGCGTGGGCATTGTCCGGCTTCGGATGCGTGAGAAACAAGCTCGCCGCTTGCAGCAGAAGAACGTGCCGGAAACGTCGCGTCCGTTGTGGTTCAGTGTCATTCGGGGACGTCGCGAGATCATCCGGGCGCAATCGCTGGATGAGTTGCACGAGGCACTGGAGAAGCTCCCGGCACGTGGCCGCCGGGAGCGTCCGGTGCGCAGGCGACGGCGTTAGCTGGTCGGCTCAGCGAACGAGAGGATCCCGAGCCACGTGGCTGCGTAGGACCCCTCCAGCTCGCGGCGGTCTGCACCGCCCAAGAGTTGAAACCCCATCCCATTCACGATGGCGCCTAATAGGAGCCCGAGCTCCGATTCGGGAATCCGCACCCGCTCACCCGATCGTTCGAGCATCTGCCGCGCCGCACGTCCGAGTGCTTGGCTGAAGCTTCGGTGGGTTTCACTGACCCGCTGGTCAGGCACGTGGCCTCCCGGTCCGAACAGGGTTGTCCAGGCGAGAAGCACCCCACTGGCTGACTCGCCAATCAGGAGGTTCCACGTCGCGTCGATCGCGTCCCGAGGCGAGGCTTCTTTCATCGCGTCGGTCCAGCGCGAAAGCCGGTCTGCAGCAAGTTCAATGGCAACTGCCTCCCACAACCGTTGCTTGCTCTTGAAGTGGTAATGCACAAGTCCCTTTGCGCATCCGACCTCAGTGGCGACGTCTGCAACCGTGACCTCGCCGGCGCCACGTCGCCCCACTAGGGAGAGCGCAGCCCCGATTATCGTCTCTCTCGAGTGCTCAGGATTGGTCCGTTTCTTAGCCATGCCGAAAACTCCGACTGAATGCCCAGCCAGTCTCGCGGGGCTCCCAACCACCCCACGTCACCACCATACTGGTCTTTAGGTCAGCGAACTGTCAACCCCTTCTGGTGCTTTATGTCAGTGGAGGTCCATCCTGAAACCAGCCATTCGATCGGGGCGTACAGGGAGGAGAGGAGCTCATGGCGAATCCAATTGAGGCTCAGGTCTCTCCGCTGTTTCGCGCGGTGCTCGAAACCGTTGCCGAAGGAGTGGTCGTCTTCGATCCGGACGGGCGCCTGGTGTATTCCAACGCCCGAGCGCGAAGAGCGCTGGCTGCGTTGGGCGACGATGCGGTTCGAGCGGACGCCGTGCTTCCCGAGTTGGCGCGCGCGGCAGCCGGATTGCCCCCATTTGGGTTGACGGTGCCAAGCTTTGCGAGGTGGTGTACCTCCCACCGCGCTCGAATGGCGATCGCGATACGCTCGCGGAACGGGAGCGCCAGGCGATCATCGCTACGCTGGAACAGACGGGCTGGAAGTTGACGGAGAGCGCGAGGCAGTTGGGGATTTCGCGCACGACTCTTTGGCGTCGTCTCCGCGCGTATGGGCTCGACCGCGACAATCGGGCCAGATGGTCGCGCTCATAGCTGCCGCTCTCCTCCTTTCTCCGCAGGGATCCGACACCGCCACGTTTCGCGATGCCGCAACGGCAGAGCTCTACGCTCGGGCCCGCGTGCGCCACATTCGGCAGGATTCACTCGTCAGGAATTACCGGGCTGTCGTGCGAACGCGACTGGACGCGAGCGCCGGGCGCAGTCGATTTGCCCGCCAGACGACACTCATGGCACATGAGGCCGTGGCGGAGGTGCGCTGGCAGGCACCAAACGATCTGAGGGTCAAAGTGTTGGGGACCCGCGCCGCGCTCCCTGTCATCCGAATTCTCGAGGGCTTTGGCGGCAACATCGAGGACGACGCCAAGGACGAATTGCGCCGACAGCTGCTGTTCGATCGACCGTGGTTCATTCCGCGCGCATTGAGTGACAGCATTCGGGTGATGGGAGTGCCTGACCATGCGGCGCTTCACCCGTTCGCGGATGACGCCCTCCGGTTCTACCGCTTTGCTGTCACGGACTCTCTGCAGCTCGTGACACCCAGCAGATCCGTTCGCGCCTACCAACTGCGAGTCGAACCGAAGCAATACGGACCCTCGCTCGTGGCGGGAAACATGTGGTTGGACGCAGCAACCGGCGACGTCGTGCGCTTCGACATGATCTTCCTCGGCGACTATGTGTGGGAATCTCCCCACGAAGGTTCACCGGGAGACAGCGCCCGGGCGCGCAAGGAGAGCGCTCAAGCTGAGCGGTACCTCACGGTGGAGGCACAGATCGAGTACGCATTGGTCGATCAACAGTACTGGATGCCCTACCGACAGCTCCTCGCGGTAACGGCAGAGATACCGTGGTTTGTGAACGTGGCCATCCCCGCTCGTGCGGTGACCACGTTCAGCGAGTACACGGTCAACGCCAACCCGCCCATCGTGTTTCAGGTACCGGAGACAGCTCTCAGCGGGGACGACGCGCCACGCCGACAGGTTGTAGTGAAAGGCAGCCCTCGAGGGATCGGTGTTGACGTCGAGCACGAGGATCGGGAGCAGCGGTTTGAGCGCGGGTACTTCCGGGCTGGGTTGTGGAGCGAGGGGCGGTGGGAGATGGACGTGCCGCCAGCCGATAGTCTGCTCGCGCACGAATGGGACACCCAACTCGAGGCGACGTTGGACGCAGCAGAGGAGGGTCGGCTCCGCGAGGCATTCGCCGATCTCAGTCGGTTGGAGGAGGAGCTTCCACCTGAGTGGACGGGCCGCCGGCGGCTTGCACTTGCCTGGGAAAACGCTGCCGAGATCGTGCGGTTCAACCGCGTACAGGGACTCTCTGCCGGAGTCGGGTATCGATTTCGACCCGGCGTCGACTTCACGTCAGTGCTGGCTACGGCCCGGTTCGGGCTTTCTGATTTACGACCCACGGGTACGCTGACATGGCGGCGCGATGGACCGGCGGGTCGTTTGGACGTGAAAGGCTTCCACTCAGTTACGGAGTCGGAGTCGTGGTCCGGTGGCCTCGGCATCGGGAATTCGCTCAACGCGCTGGTCGTCGGAAACGACGATGCTGACTACTACCTGACGACAGGCGGTGGGGTCTCGTTCCAGTGGAACCATGGACTGCTTCGAGACGTAGAGGTGGAGCTCTCGTACGAACGACATGAGAGTATGCAGGTGTCGACGGGCTCGATCATCGCCGACGTGTGGGGGAATAGAGCGTTTCAGGCGAACCCCGCCGTCAGCGAGGGATGGTTCGCCCACGGACGTCTTTCTCGGCACGGTCGCGTGGGGCCTGTGTCGCTGGCGCCGGGCGTGGAGGTGGTCGCAGGAGAGGTGGGTTCGGCAGGTCGGGCGTGGACGTCGGTCGGTATTCCGTTCACGGTACTCGGACTGGGCGGCGCGCTGCGTCTCAAGGCTGCGATTACGCGCGGAGACTCGCTTCCGCAACTCGCATCCCGTCTCGGTGGACCAGCTACCGTGCGAGGGTATACGTACGGTGTGCGCCAAGGGCGGGAGCTGTGGGCGGCCCAGCTGGACATCGCACTCAGCCGATCTCGTCTTCTGGCTCCCGTGGTGTTCTTCGATGTCGGTGACACGTTCACTGCCGACCCACTGATCGGTGCTGGAGCGGGACTCTCGCTCTTGAATGGTCTCATGCGATTCAACCTGTCCAAGGGGCTGCGACCAGTGGAATCGCTGCGATTCGACCTGCTCTTTCGCGCGCCTCGGTAAGTATCTAGGTTGCAAGGCCATGCGACCAAAGCCGTTCATCGTTGAGGAATATGTCCGCTGGTCTGATATCGACTACGCGGGCATCATTTTCTACGGGGCGTATGTGCGGTTCTTCGAGATCGCAGAGACGGAGTTGTTTCGTGCGGCGGGTGTTCCTTACAGCGAAGTGTTCGATCGATTCGGAATCTGGCTGCCCCGGGTGCACCTGGATTGCGACTTCAACTACCCTGCGCGGTTGGATGATCGACTCAGGGTCGCAGCGTACTTCACGGGTTTTGGGACCAGCTCGATCCGTATCAACTTCGACGTGCTGCATGTCAACGCAGGCGAACTGGCGGCGACTGGCCGGGAGGTCCTCGTGTGCACGGACCGTGAGAGTCTCCGCCCAACTCCGCTTCCGAAAGACTTGCGAGGCGTTTTGGAGGAGTTCTCACTGTCCGAAGCCGACGCACGCCACCACCTAGGTCACGAGGTAGTCCAGCAATGAAGCAAACCACACGGCTCGTCGCGGTTGTACTGAGCAGTATGCTGTTCGGATGCGGCGAGCCTCGAGAAGAAGGCACTGACACACCACCTCTGGTTCCAGAGGTGGACTCGATTGCGGTGGCCGACACGCTCGTGATGCCGGACATCCCGGAGGCTCGTCGAGGATACCTGGTCGCGCGCGGCGCGGGGCCGTACGAGTTGGATGGCGCCTGGGAAGCGCAGACTGGGGGGTGTGACGATCCACCAATGCTCGAGGTCATCGGACGCCAACCGGGGATGGGAGTGTTGGTGCTGCTCCAATTGCCTCCCGCAGGTGAGAGAATGACGAGTTACCCGGTGACCCTTGTTGAGGAGGGTGCGCCCACTCCACCGGCATCCCAGATGGCCGTCCAGTTGTTCGAAGGCTCGACGGGGCGCGCGTTCCAGGGCATGGAAGGATCGATCGACGTCTACCAGTACGACGCTCGTGTGAGCGCTCGGTTCGCCGTCACCCTACGAGAGATCGCCTCGGACGACGTACAAAAGTACGCAGGTGTCTTTCATGAGATCCGCGTGGAGCCGTTACCGCAGGAGCAGTGCGCCCAGATCAAGGCGGCCCTCGAGGCCTCTGACTCAGCCACCACGGACACCGTGTCGTCGCCGCGTGAGCCACGATGAAGCAGACGTACTTCCGAAAGGGATTCGGACTCAAGCGCGAAATCGAAGGCAGCCTGGTGGCCGACTACCACAGCCGGCTTGTCGATCACGTACGCGAACTCGGCAACAAGCTGGAGGTGGGCTCGATCACCTTTCGGCTTGCAAAAGAATTCGGCTTCTGCTATGGCGTAGACCGTGCGGTGGAATATGCTTACGAGAGCCGGCAGAAGTTCCCGGACAAGCGCATCTTTCTGGTAGGCGAGATCATCCACAACCCGCACGTCAACGAGAAGCTCGAGACCATGGGCATCGCAATTCTCCGCCCCACCGAGGACGGTCGATTCGACTTCTCAGCGGTGAGTCCCGAGGACGTGGTCCTGATACCGGCGTTCGGGGTCCGGGTCGAGGATTTCAGTGCACTGCGCGACATCGGTTGCGTGCTGGTCGACACGACCTGCGGATCGGTGCTGAATGTCTGGAAGCGTGTTGAGAGCTATGCGCGTGACGGCTTCACGGCTGTCGTGCATGGCAAGCACTTCCACGAAGAGACCAAGGCCACGACGAGCCAGGTGACGAAGCACGAGCGCGGCCGCTTTCTCATCGTCCGTGACATGGACGAGACCGAATTGTTGTGCCGCTTCCTCGTTGGGCAGGCCTCCCGCGAGGAAATGCAGGAGGCGTTCGGCCACAAGGTCTCCGCCGGATTCGACTTCGACAAGGATCTCGCCCACATCGGCATTGCAAATCAGACGACGATGCTCGCAGGCGAATCTCTGGCGATTGCTGATCGCATCAGGCGGGCACTGGCACAGCGATATGGTTCCGCAAAGGCGGACGAACACTTCCGGAGTTTCGACACCATCTGCTCGGCCACGCAGGAGCGGCAAGATGCGATACTCGAGCTGATCGAAGAGCCGCTCGACATGATGATCGTCATTGGTGGATACAACTCGAGCAATACGAATCATCTTGCGAAGATCTGTGCAAAGAAGGTCGAGACATTCCACATAGACGATGCGACGTGCCTCGATCTCGCAACAGGTGCGATTCGGTACAAGCCGGTCGATGCGCTCGAGCAATCAGAGAAGCGCGATTGGCTGACTGACGACGTGACGATCGGAATCACGGCCGGTGCGTCGACGCCCAACAACAAGATCGGTGAGGCGATCGAACGGGTGCTGCGAATCCGGGGTCTGCCCTCGCCAGTCTGACCTGGCTGTCATAGGGCGTCCTGGCAATCTGCACGTGTCTCGTCTCACCACCTCGGCGGCTGTTCTCATAGCGGCAAACTCCTTTCCGCTTTATGGGGTCGCCGTTCTCGACTGGGAAGTGTTCCCACTTGTGCTGCTGTTCTGGCTCGAGAATGTCATCATCGGCTGCTTCAATGTCTTCAAAATGCTGCTCATCGGGCCATACGACGCGGTGCGGTGGATCGGCAAGATGTTCATGGCTGCGTTCTTCGTGGTGCACTACGGCGGGTTTGCGGCCATTCACGGGATGTTCGTGGTGCTGCTGTTCGGGAGCGGATATGTGTCGCCAGGTGAGTCTCTGAGCATGGAGTGGCTCGCCGATACTCTGTCGCAATCGGGGACGGTCTGGGCTGCCATCGCGCTCGTGTTGAGCCACGGTTTTTCGTTCCTGTGGCATTACGTGGGCCAGGGCGAGTATCGGCAAGCGACGATCGAGCGACTGATGATGCAGCCTTATGCGCGGGTAGCGGTGCTGCACATGGCGATCATTGGGGGCGGCATGTTGGTGATGGCGCTTGGCACGCCCGTGGCGGGACTCGTGCTGCTCGTGGTGTTGAAGGTCGGTCTAGACCTCAGGGCTCATATGCAAGAGCACCGCAAGGCACAGTCGATCGAGCGTTAACCCCAGCTCTTGGCGTCCGGTGCGTTACGCCGCAGGTGTTTGAGAAACCGATACGGAGAGCCTTCCTCTGTGCGTGATCTTGCAGCACCGCTGGGCGTCTTGAGGCGCTGTTGCAGCGCTAAGGGGCGAACCTCCTCGGCAATGACATTGACCGTGCGGTCGTCTCTGGCCAGAGTACCGGCAATGGTAAGGAATGGCTCACCGCGGATTGCTAGGCGGTCTCGTTCGTACACCTTCGGACGCACGATCGCGTTGATCATCCCTGCCTCATCCTCGAGCAATATGAAGGTGTACCCACGCGCGGTTTCGGGACGCTGACGAGCAACCACCAGTCCCGCGACCCGGATCCCAGTGCCATGCTCCAGCGTTTCGAGTCGATCACTTTTGATGACGTTATGTGGCAGCGCGCCACGGAGAAGCGCAAACGGATGGCCACTCGCCGAAAAGCCCAGCACGTCGTACTCCGCCACGACGCGCTCCTCGGTCGCAATGTTGCCGAAGCGCAAATGCTCGTACGGATGTGACAACGGGAGTTCGAGTTGCCGTCGGACGCGAGCGGGCTCGCGCGGTGCGTGCTTGGGAGGAAGCCACAGCCCAACCTGCCACAGAAGCTCGCGTCGTGTGAGACCGAACTCGTCGCAGGCGCCGACCCAGACTAGGTTCTCGATGGCGTCGCGGGAGAGCGCCGTCGGTGCACGCCGTATCAGATCGCCCAAGCTGCGGTACGCGCCGTTCCGGTTTCGCTCGTCGACGACCGCGGCGGCCACATCCCAGCTGCAATCACGAACGAAACCCAACCCAACACGGATGGCGCGCTCTTCGACTGTGCAGTAAACATCGCTTTGATTGACGTGCGGGAGCCGAACGTCGACCTGATGGCGTTTGGCGTCCCGCCCGAGCGCGTCGAGGGAGTAGAACCCCATCGGCTGGTTGTTGAACAGGGCCGTGTAATACTCGACGGGGTGATAGTGTCGCAGCCACGCCGATTGATACGCGAGGAGGCCGAAGGCCGCTGCATGTGACTTGGGGAAGCCGAACTCAGAAAACGCGACGACTTGCTCGAACACTTTCTGTGCGGTCGCCGTGGGAACGCCGCGATGTCGCGCGCCTTGCAGAAAATCGTCGAGGAAGTCTTGCATGAGCGCACGTGAGCGTCGTCGGCTCATTGCGCGGCGTAACGCCTCCGCCTGGCCGGCCGTGAACCCAGCCAACCCCTGACATACTTGCAGCACCTGATCTTGGTAGATGATCACACCCAGGGTCTCGCGCAGTGCGTCTTTGAGCAAAGGGTGGTCGAGTGGTGGCTCGTAGGAGAGTCCCTGGGCACGAGCGTGACGTTGTGCCTCGCGTCGCCGCACATAAGGATTGACGGCACCGCCCACGATGGGTCCGGGGCGCACGATGGCGACCTCGACGGCTAGGTCCTCGAGATTCTGCGGGCGGGTACGTCGAATCATTTGGATCTGTGCGCGACTCTCGATTTGAAACAGCCCGACTGTGTCTCCCGCGCAGATTTGGTCATAGACTGCCTCGTCTTCGAAGTCGATGCGGCTCAAGTCAGGCGGCACACCTTGTTTGTGGGTCACGAGCTCGACGCATTCTTCGACCAGCGAGAGCATACCCAAGGCGAGGAAGTCGATCTTGATGAAGCGCGCGTCGTCACAGGAGTCTTTGTCCCACTGACACACAACACGGTCAGGCATAGCCGACCGCTCGAGGGGGACGATCTCCACGAGTGGACGGCTCGAGATGATCATGCCACCAACGTGCTGAGAGATGTGCCGTGGGAGACCCGCAATCTCCTCGGCGAGATCGCACAGCTCACGCCAGAGCGGCGCGTTGACCCGACTGGCAAACTCCGGCAGCTTGGACAGCTCTTCTCGTAATGCTCCAGCCGAGCGGTGCGACGCAAGGCGGGCAATCTGTTCAATCTCTCCAGTTGGCAAATCGAGCGCCTTTCCGAGCTCGCGTACCGCTGACCGCAGCCGATACGTCGGAAACGCGCAGACAAGACCGGTGTGTTCTTCTCCGTAGCGCCGATAGACCCGACGAATGAGCTCCTCCCGAATCTCCCGTGGGAAATCGAGGTCGATGTCGGGAACGGAAGCGAGCGTCTCGTTTAGGAAGCGTCCCAGAAAGAGCCGGTTGGCGACGGGATCGATGTGCGAGAGACCGAGGAAATAGCAGATGATCGAGGAGACCGACGAGCCACGCCCACGACCGGGTAACAGGTTGCTCGTGGCGCGGCGCGTGCCGTGGCGGACATCGGCTCCCACCTCGCGAGCCAACTCGAACAGATCGTGGTAGACCAGGAAGAACCCACACAGCCCATGGTGCTCGATGAGCCAGAGCTCTTCAGTCAAACGCTGTTCGGCCTCGATGCGATGGGTCGAATCGAGTGGATAGAACTGATCCAGCTTCGCGTGGCATAACTTGGCCAGTGCCTGTGGTGCGCTTTGTCGCTCGGCTCCACGAAAGTCGGGAAATGTGTAGCCGAGGTCGGTGGTCAGATCGAAAGCCGCGCACCGGTTGGCGAGGGTCTGGGTGTTGGTGATCGCGTCTGGGCGATCGCAAAACACCGCTGCGACGTCTTTGGGTCGTCGGAGCAGGAACTCATGATTGGGTTTTCGGAAGTCGTGCGACCCATCCAGCGTGGCACGGTGCTGGATCGCGACGAGTGCGTCGTGTAGACGTGCGCGCTCGCGCCGATGGTAGTGGACGTTACCGGTTGCGACAACCGAAAGCCCCACGGTGTCGGCAATGTCAGCCAGTGTTCGGGTGAGGTGTCGATCCCCGCGTACGGCGTTGCGTTGCAACTCGACGAAGAACCGTTCGGGACCGAATACGGCACGACAACGGTCGGCAAACCGTCGTGCTGCCGAGAGGCCTTCGGAGTGCAACACGCGGGGAAGCACGCCGTTACGACAGCCAGAAAGCACAAGGAGACCCTCATGGCGTGCTTCGAGGGATGCGAAGTCGAGCCGTGGGTTTCGTCGGTCTTCCTGTGCGAGATGCGCCTCGGTGACGAGTCGACAGAGGTTGGCATATCCCGCAGGCGTTTCGGCCAGCAGGGTGACGTGTGATCCGTCGAGCAGGGTGAGCTCGGCCCCTGTGATGGGTTGTATCCCTGCCCGTTTCGCGGCCTGAGCGAACGCCATGGAACCGTATACGCCATGGTGGTCGGTCAGCGCCAGCGCCGGGTACCCGTAGTCCGCAGCTTCGAGGACCAGGTGCTCCGGAAGGGTAGCCCCGTCGAGGAACGAGAATGCCGAGTGACAGTGAAGTTCGATATACATGGTGACGGCCGCAGGCAGCGGAGATGCGGCAGGGCGGCAGGTTCTGATTCCCTGCCGCCCTGCCCCCCTGCCGCTGCCGTTACGGTTTCTGCTCGAACCATTCTCCGGTGTTCAAGTCTTCGAAGAGCACCACGTGTTTTCCTCCTTCGAGGATCACCTCGACATACCGGCGGCAGATGGGGATGCGCCACCACTCGTCGTCAATGCGCCAGATCTCGAGGACATCGTTGACCGAGCAGGTTCGCTGTGGAGAGGAGGGTTCGTCCTTCTCTGTGGGTCGTTTGCCGAGTTGTTCCGTGTGTTCACCTGCATCGGTGACCGTGGTCGGTTTGTCATGCGCATCGATCTCCACCCGCACCGGTCGCGGGGTGTTCAGGGCTCGAAGTCGATCAACGCGTACCGGCGTTCGGGAATTCGCGACCATGGCTGTACCTCGACGACGTGGTGGAGTAGTGAGCGCTTGAATCGGGTTTTGATCTCATGTGCCGCGGTATGCAGTGCGCCACGGCGGCCCGCCCGAGCAGCGCTCGTGGCGTCTCGGGCGAAGAGCTGTAGCTCGTCCGTGCCACGGGCAAAACCCAGAAACTCCACGGCGAGGTGCACGACGGCACCAGTCGGTGGTTGCTGTTCGAGCCGGACGGTGACCGGGGCCACGATGTGTTCCCGGTTGGCCGATGGATCCTTGAGCACGACCTGCGTCATCCACGACGCACCGGATTCGAGTTCGGCACGTACCCGAAAAACATGAACGCGCCAGCCGATTCGCCTGGGATGGGTGAGGGCACGGTCGACCAACCTCCCCAGTGCATAGCAGAGGATGGCCTGGTCGGCGGCCGGCGTCGGGAAATCGATCCCTGTGGTGATCGGCTCGGGTCGCTCGCGTCCCACAACCGGGTCGACAGTCGAGCCGGTGGCCAGCTGCCAGGCGTGACGACCCTCGGCACCGAACTGAGAAGTCATGGCCGACTCGGGCAACCGGGTGATGTCGGACAGAGTCTTGAGTCCCAATTGCCACAGTCGGCGATGAGTGTCGCTGCTGATGGGCAAGACGGCAACGGACTGTTTCGCGAGAAACCTGACTCGCCGGTCATCAGCCACGACGACGGGGCGGTCGGGCTTCGCTCTGGTCGCGGCGACCCAGGCGGCAAACTTGCCGCGTGCCCAGCCAAGCCGACTAGGCCACTGCTCCTCACCGTTGTTCTCCTTCTCCGCCACCTGCGCGATGAGGTCGAGTTGCCGCTCGGGTGGGCCGAATAGCGTTTCCAATCCATCGACGCCGATAAACACTCGGCCCAGCTCGGACGGTTCGATGACCGGACTGATGGTTTCCAACGTGTGCAGCAGACGCGTGAACGCCTCGTCGTAATGGACGGGATCGGGTTCATACAGTGTGAGAGATGGACAGAGGCCGATTGCCTGACTCACGGTCATGCCGCTACGCACGCCTGCCCGTCGTGCGGTCGGTGAAACGTGCCATAACCGTCGTGTGTCCGTAGGTGAAAGCAACGCGGTTGGCCGCCTGGTCGTGTTTGGCCGACGCCGTTCTTCACAGCAGAGCGGGAACAGCGGGATCCAGAGACATGCAGCGGATTCGCTGGTGAGTGTAGTCGTCATGTCTTCTTTTCGGTGAAGAGGCTCAGCTGTGCAGCAGTGGGGTAGGCCCACGCGACGGAGTCCTCGGCTTCGGTGTCATTGTCATAGATCCCGAATTGCTCGGCCATTTGTCGAAAACGGCGCTGCATGGCAGTGGCGTATCGCGTCGGTGCATCCCAGTCGTCGCGATAGGCTGCGTGATAGCGTTGGACGAGCCCGGGAAAATGTTGCTCGACGAGAGGAAGAAATCGCTGACGCGTCGCTGGATAGAGTCGCAGCGGGACAGGACGGATGAATTGTGCTCCCGCGTGTTTCGCGGCCCGAAGGAGCTCGCGGATCTGTTTTGTCGAATCACTGATGCCTGGAAGCACCGGCGCGACGATGAGCCCGGCTCGCACGCCAGCACTGGTGAGTCGTCGGACCGCGCGGAGCCGAACGTGCGGTAGTGGGGAGCGTGCCTCGAAGATCTTAATGACCCGTTCGTCCACGCTCAGCAGGGACACGTACACCGACAGGAGATGGTGCCTGGAGAGCTGCTTCAAGAGATCGACGTCACGGCAGACCAGGGGGCTCTTGGTAATCAATCCCAACCGCAATCCTCGCTCCCGGCGCAACCGGGTGAGGACGGTGCGGGTGACGTGGTGTTGCCGCTCGGCGGGTTGGTAGGGGTCGGTGCCCGTCCCGATGAGAATGGTCTGGGGACCGTCCCGTGCCGTGCGAGAGCGAACACGACGCAGATCCCGCTCGAGTGCGTTCAGGACCCGCTCGCGGGCTTTGACGAAAATGCGGTGCTCGAATGGCTCCAGGCCACGTGGTGCACCAAAGTCCTTGAACTCCTGCTGGGTGATGCGTCCCCCGTCTCGCGCACGCTCTACCACATACCGATGGGCGTATCGTGCATAGCAGTACGAACAGCCGAACTCACACCCGACGTAGGGGTTGATGGACCAGAAGTCCATCCCGGTAGCTTCCGGCGAGTTGATGACGGATTTGACCGCGAGCTCGACGAACTTGGTGCCGCGATGACGCTCGTCGAGCACGGGGAAATCGCCTGACCCGGCGCGGGTCGAGGGGACGACGACCTCCCGTTGGCTGTTCCCCATTACCCACACCTTCCCCAGCCACAGGCTGGACAGCATACACAGGCGGAGGCGCGAATAAGTCGCGAGCCGCATTCCGGACAGCCTTCCTGCACCGAGGGTGGGAAATCACGTTGTCGAATGTCTGTAAGTGTTTTATTTGTATGCACTTGCTGGACACCGATCGGACGCGTTTTCGGGTTTTGTTCGGGCATACAAACCCGAATATAACCCGAAAATTTATCTTCGCAAGCAGCCGCCAATTCATGCGTCGGAGAGTGAACTCAGGGTGGGATCTACCGGAGTCCAGAGACCGGATTCCATGACGGGCAGGCAGCGCACGAGTCCGACTTGCCCCACTTGGTCCCCATGACGACATTGCCACCGCCTCGGTAACGGCGCGGTCACCTTTCTATAAAACCGGCGATTACGGAAACACCCTTGCCCCCCACGACAAACCTGCTCGCCGCTCGCGCCCGGACCCTCGCCGCACACCCGCTTGTCCGTGCGCTCGCCGTTGTACTGTTGCTCTTCGTTTTCCTCGTCGGGGTGAATGGCTTGGGGGACGGCTTCAAGTCCCTAGGTCGCGGCTTGCTCGAATCGTTCTTCAGCGCGACCGAAAACCCGTTCATGGGACTCATGGTTGGCATTCTGGCGACCACGCTGGTGCAAAGCTCGTCGGTGACCACGTCACTGATCGTGGGCCTCGTCGCGGCGCCCGAAAACCCTCTCCCCGTCGCGAACGCGGTGGCCATGGTGATGGGGGCGAACATCGGAACGACCGTCACCAACACGATTGTGGCACTTGCACACATGGGACGCCGGGAGGAGTTCCGTCGCGCCTTCTCGGTGGCCACGTGCCACGATTTCTTCAACTACATCGCCGTGGTCACGCTGCTCCCGCTGGAGATGGCCACAGGGTATCTGCGGTGGACCGCCACCGAGCTGTCGTCGTTCTTGACCGGGTTTGGCGGCATGGAATACGACAGCCCACTCAAAGGACTGCTCAAAGCCGCGCTGGTACCGATCAAAGGCTTGGTTGGTCTCGTGGTGTCGTCGGAGAAGACGGCGGCCGTCGTGCTGATCGTGTTGAGCGGCCTACTAATTTACACAGCCCTGATGCTGCTCGTTCGGGTGATGCGTCGGACAATGCACTCACGCGTCGAGACCATCGTATCTCGTGGACTGCACCGCTCGGTGATCTACGCGATCCTCGTGGGCGTGCTCGTAACGGTCCTTGTCCAGTCGAGCTCGATCACGACATCGCTGCTCGTTCCGCTCGCGGGTGCAGGGTTGCTGACGCTCCAGCAGGCCTTTCCCATTACCATCGGCGCGAACATCGGTACCACGGTCACGGCGTTTATGGCGGCGCTGGCTGCAACGGGAGTCAACGCCCAAGCCGGCATCACCATCGCATTGGTGCATTTGTTGTTCAATCTATCCGGGACGTTGCTGATCCTACCGGTGAAACGGATCCGCAACGTTCCCTTGCGTGCCGCGCAGTGGTTGGCCGACACTGCCGTCGAGTCCCGCGGGTTGGCGCTGGCCTACGTGATCATCCTGTTCTACGCGTTGCCGGCCCTTTTT
>JAOTWK010000153.1 GCA_029862935.1 Gemmatimonadota bacterium
AGCGAGGACTTCTGACCCTCCTAAACACCGCCACAAACCCACCACGTCGGACAGCGCCACACTTTCCACCGCTCATCCCGCGCACCCGCAGCGAAACACAGTTGTAACGCGTAGCGGCCTCGCGCCCAACATGTCATCACGTCGCCACAGCCCTCGTAGAGATCGCGGGCGTCGTGGCTCAACAGATGATAGGTCTCGAGCGCTCGGGCACGACGACGCCGGAACAAGAAATCGGAATCCAGGGAGTCGGGACCGAAGTGGAGCGCCGGTGGTTCTGACATTCTACATTGCCGTCTCGCTTTTGGTGCGCACGCAGCTTATTGTTGGGCCGCTACGGACCAGAGGAGCCACACGCTTGGACGCCATTCTAGACCGTCTCGCGACGGCCCTCTCCGACTATTGAACCAGGACATCCCCGCCGCCTTCGCCCCCGCTGCCTCTCCTGCCCCATGAGGGGGGCAGGGATGTTCACAGGCTCAGAACGCTGCCACTCGGCGGCGTTGCATTGAGGAGACGTACATGAGTGAATCCACGCCACCGGATGGTCTGACTGCGGAGCAACAGGAGCAGGTCCAGCAGGCGCTAACGCAGGCGAAGACCGCGTTCAAGGGTGTATCGCGTGCCGGAATCCTCGGTCTGCTCGTCCGTGGTATGTTCAAGCGGCTGTTCCGCCTGCCGCGATTCAGCAAGCGGAAGATCGCTTTCTTTGGGATCGGGTTGGTCGTGCTGGCCTTGTCCGTTGCCACCTGCTCGGCGGGCGTCACCCTCACGAGTCTGACGGCCGAGTATGGCGAGCCCGTGCCCGCCACGACCGAAGCGGCACGACGCTTCGCAGAGCGCACGGCAACGGCGATCCAGAACGCCCCGGCCGACCGCCGCTTTCGCATCTCTATCTCCGAGACCGAGGCCACCTCCGCGCTGAGCCTCGGTCTGCTGACGCCCGAACTCATGCAGGCCATGGAGGCCATGCCGCCCGAGGAAGTCCGGCAGGTCAATGACATTGGAGAACTGCGGAGGGCGATCCGTGAGCGCCAGGAAGCCGCCCGCGAAGCCCGCACCCTTCGGCAGAAGATTGCTGGATTGTTCAATCCGCGGCTGCGGACCGGAGACGTGCAGGTGCGGTTTACCGGGCAAGGTCAAATCGTGGTCGCCGGCTATGTACAGGCATGGCGCTTTCAGCAGCCCGTTTTCGTCGTATTCGCACCCAGCGCTGCGTCTGGCAACTTGGAACTCGATTTCGTCAAGGGTCAGTTGGGACGCCTGCCTGCCCCCGCCCCGGCATTCGATCTACTGGGGCAGCTGGCCGCGTCGCTGATTCTCCAGGGAAGGGCTTACGTGGAGATCTCGCGCCTGCAGGTCGAGCAAGGAAGGCTCACCTTTGAGGCATCGGTCACGAAATAGCTGCCGCCGATCAGTCGGCCTCTGTGACCCGCTCCAGAATCCACCGCAGGCTCGCCGCCCGGCTCTTGCCACTAGCCGTGAGATCGTCCGGGCGTCCGGTCGTACTCAGATACGAGTGTGACCGGCGAAGCTGCGAGGCAGACTGCGGCAGCGAGCCGAGCGCATTCCATGGCTCAGCATCACTCAACGCAAAGGGAGGCGTTGGCGCGGTTGGTGGGAGAGCCACGGGAGGAGTCGCACACGAGGCGCACCCTCCCACCCCGAGCGTCCCGCGGCGTTCGGGGCTTTCGGTTGTGCCAACTATAGCCGAGAGGATTCTCGACTCCGCGTCGGGAGATCAGACAGTTGCCGTTTGCGTTGCCGTTTCTCCCGGCAAAGTACGGCAACAGCAACGGCAGAATGTCGTGCCAACACTCGAAAGCCCGCGAAATTCCGACATTATGCCGTTATTCCTATAGTCCCTGAGCCGCATGGGGTTCAGGGGGTCGTGGGTTCAAATCCCACCGTCCTCGCCCCTTCGCCGACGGCTCGGGGCATCGGATCAAATCCCACCGTCCCGATTCACTAACGGTCGATGTGACAAGGAGTTCGTCGCGTCGGCCGTTTGCCTATCCAACATGGGGTTCCCGTAAGGGTTCCAGTTTCTAGCCCTTCACCGCTCCGCGGCGTTCGGGGCTTTGGGTTGCACACAATCCAAACTGAACAGTTCCCGTCCTAGGACATCCGAGTGAATGGCTCTATCATAGCGTGCTGAAATTCAACTCTGCCGGTGGCCTTCGATGGCCCCGCCGCCAGAGCGACGCCTCCTCTCCAGACGCCCACCGACGACGCGACCGACCCGACCACCGACGGGGGAAGTTGACGTGACTTCTCTCTGAGGTGTTGTATGCGCTACCCACTTACCTTCCTCGCGCTTGCCACCGCCGCCTGTGCCTTGACCGGCACACGCATGGAGAGCACGCCGTTGGGGATGGAGGAGGACGTGATCGTGCTCGTCGTCTCCAACGCGCATCACGCGCCGGTGCAGATCGATCTCATCCGCGACGGCACCCACACACGGCTCGGCACCGTTCCCTCGTACAGCTGCCGGGACTTCGAACTCCCCCTACGGTTCTCCTACGGGCAGGTCAACGCCAAGCTGCGGGCCACCTCCATGACGCTCGGCGCGCCGTCGGTGCAGTACGCGGTGATGTTCCGGCCGAGACAGGCCCTCGAATTCAAGGTGGGGTTCGAGCTGCGGCGCTCGCGGATCACGACGCCGATGCGCTGACCGACAGCCCGCGAGAGCGCGAGGTGGAGTAAGCGGCGCTCGATCACTCGGGCGTCGAGATCCGTCAACCAGTGCTCCCCGAGCGTCACGCGGCGTTGGCTTTCGGTTGCGCCTATTGGCGAGATCAATGGGTACAGAGCGGTTCCTGCGTGAAGTGGGGATTACCGCGAAACTCACTCACCCGTCGATAGGATGAACTCGTTGGGTCCAGGAAGTGGTGTCTCGTCAGCCACCGGCCCGATCGGGTGCGGCAATCGACGCCGCTGGGCGAGCTCCGAGGAGATCCCCTACTTTTACCTCGACTTCGACGACCTATCCGCCGATCTCATGCGAGACTTGGATGCCGACTACTCGAAGGTGAGGGACGGGATTCGCGCTCGTGTTCCCGACCGCGCCTTCCCGCACATGCTGGACTACCTCGCCATGGAACGGCTGTCCTACCAGAGCGAGAGCACCGATATCCGCGAGTCGTTCACCACTTCGAAGACCCTCGGGGCGATCAAGCCGCCCACCAAGCAGCTCAGTACTGGTGAATGGGTCATCGACACCGATCACCGGTTCTTCACCGACGACATCTCCTATGGCCTCTGTATCGCCAAATGGATGGCGCAGCAGATGGACCTCTCGGTTCCCACCATCGACGCGATCATCGACTGGGTGCAGGGCTTGCGCGGTGAGCAGTACCTCGCGAACGGCAAGCTTTTGATCGACAGCGAGAGCCTGAGCGGCGACCTGCGCTCGGGCATTCCTCCCGTCTACGGGATCGAGACGATCGAGGGCGTGGTCGACTGAGCCCGGTCAAGCGGGACAGCCACTCGGTCGCAGGCCTCGCGCCCAACACGTCATCACGTCGCCACAAAACGGGCAGATGCGGTCCATCGCGGCACTTCGTTCGCGGCCCCGCGCGTCACGCGGCGCTCGGGGCTTTCGTTGGGCCAACAGCGGTGCACGTGTAGACGAAACGGTCACTGACTCACGCAAACTCGGCCGAGCTCGCCTCGCGCACGGGACCGGCCCCCATGCGAAAGAGCCGCATCCCCTGGATCTCCAGGTTCGTGAGACCTACCTGCTTCGCGTAGTCCACAACCTCGTCGTACTCCGCCCGCGTGAGGCGCCTGGAGATATCGGGGTATTCAGACGCGCGGTACAACGGCGTGTATTGCGACATGATGTTCACGTACGTGTCCTTTGGCAGGTGCTCAGCGATCCAGCCGATCACTCCTTTGCTTCCGCTCACCCCATTCGGCATCACCAGGTGGCGGACCATCAGGCCTCGATACATGAGTCCGTTTGCGGCTGGCTTCGCGACACCAACCTGACGGTGCATCTCGAGCAAAGCTGCCTTCGTAACCTCCGGATAGGTCCGCGCCCCCGAGGAGTATTTCGACGCCATCGCGCCGTCCCAGTATTTGAAATCGGGAAGGTAGATGTCCACGATGCCGTCGAGCCTCCGGAGAACCTCGGCACGCTCCCAACCACATGTGTTGTAGACCAACGGCAGCCGCAGCCCTCTCGCCGCGGCGAGATCGACACCGAGCACAATGTGGGGTGCGTAGTGGGTCGGGGTCACGATGTTGATGTTGTGACACCCGAGCCGCTGGAGCTGCAGCATCATCCGGGCGAGTGTCTCGAGGCTCGTCGTGTTGCCTGCACCGCCTTGGCTGATCTCCCAGTTACAGCAGAAGACGCACCGCAGGTTGCAGTTGCTGAAGAAGACGGCGCCGGACCCGCCTCGCCCGACCAACGGCCGTTCCTCTCCGAAGTGCGGGTGATAGGAGGCGATGACCAACTGGGAATTGCCCCCACAGAACCCCTGCTCTCCATCCAGACGCGCGGCTCCGCACTGCCGCGGGCAGATCTCGCACGCTCGCGTGAGTTCCCACAGTTCTTCTCCCCTTTGCTTGAGCTCCCCGGTGCGGTGCAACCGCACGTACCCGGGCTCGAACCCTGGGTCGGTCCGCAGCTCTTGCCGGCATGCGCTGAGGAGGGATGGAGAGCTCAGGCTCGCCAGGGCCACCGATGAAATGGACCCGACAAAGCGCCTTCTCGACTGCTGCTTCATCACGCCTCCTGCAACAGACTGGCGGGAGGATACGTTTTAAAGCTATACCGAACCTCGCTTCCAGCGACAGTAGGGTGTCCTGCTCCGAGCCGCGAATCAACGATCGACTGTCGATACACGTATTCCTTGCAGCACGACGCAGGCGACCCTTGCTGCTGGTTTGTCACCGAGGCGAATCGATGAGTGAGCCGCACGCCGACCTAACGAGACAGCTGGGGTTGTTCCCGGCCACGAACATCGTGATCGCCGACATGATCGGGGCCGGAATCTTCACCACGTCCGGACTCCTGTTGCTCGAGCTCGGCAGTCCCCTGCTCATGATCGCGCTCTGGGTCGGTGGGGGCATCTTGGCGCTCTGCGGCGCACTCTGCTACGGGGCACTTGGCGCTGCCATGCCGCGCGCTGGCGGCGAGTACGCCTACCTCTCGGAGTTGTTCCACCCTCTGCTCGGCTTTCTCACCGGCTGGATCTCGTTCTTCGTCGGGTTTTCCGCACCACTGGCCGCGTCGTCGCTGGGCTTCAGCGAATACCTGGCACGTGCGTTTCCAACCCTTGCTCTCGCTGACAACGCGGTTCTTTGGAAGAAAGCCGTTGCGCTCGCCGTGATCGCCACGCTCGCCACGATTCACATGCGAGGTCTCGCGTTCGGTGCCAAGATCCAGAACTACCTGACCGTCGGAAAGGTGGCGTTGATCGTTGCCTTGGTGGCGGTCGGATTCGCCATTGGCCAGGGCGACCTGGGCAACTTCCAAGAGCGGGTCAGCTCTGACGCGCCGGACGCGACCTGGCGGGCCATGGGGCTGTCGCTCATGTGGATCATGTTCGCCTACAGCGGCTGGAACGCGTCGGGGTACATCGGCTCGGAGATCCGGTCGCCGCGACGAAACCTCCCGCTCTCGCTGATCATCGGGACCGGCATCGTACTTTTGCTCTATGTGAGCTTAAACGTGTTGTTTGTCTACGCCGTCCCTCCGGGTGAGCTGCAGGGCACGATTGCCGTAGGAGGGTTGGTCGCCTCACATCTCTTCGGCAGCGCCGCCGAGCGGATGATCTCCCTGCTCATTGCCTTCGCCTTGCTGTCCGCCATCGGCTCGCTGATCATCATCGGCCCGCGCGTGTACTACGCCATGGCGAGGGATGGTGTCTTCTTCAAGAGCGTCGCGCGCGTCCACCCGGTGCGCCGCGTTCCATCGACCGCGATCGTGTGGCAATGCTTGATCGCCGGAGTCATGGTGCTCTCCGGGACGTTCGACCAGATCCTCACGTACATGGGCTTCTGCCTCGGCATCTTCCCGATTCTCGCGGTGTTGGGTGTATGCAAACTGCCCCGCGACGCCAACGGCACGTCTCGATCAGTTCTCTACGTCACGGCCGCGTTGATCTTTGCGATCGTCAGCTTCGCCATTCTCGTTCTTGCCTACTTCGAGCGTCCATTGGAATCGTCCGTCGCCTTGGTGACGGTCGCAGTGGGCATCCCACTGTACCTTGCGTTCGCCAGATCCAAGGCCAAGGATGTGGCGAGATACGGCCGTACGAACGAAAAGGGGGTTGGACCATGAAGCCTCTGCCACTCCTACTCGCGGTCTCGCTCGTGATTGTCCCAACCACAGCGATTGCCCAGGAGCAAACGGACCTCGACACCCGAGTACGGCAGTTTCTCGACGAGCATCGGCGTACGTGGCGGGATATGAACGTGCCCACGTCGGACGGCCAGGCGCTTTACGATCTCGTCGTCGAACACGGGTATACCAAGGCACTCGAGATCGGCACCTCGACCGGACACTCGGCAATTTGGATTGCCTGGGCACTCAGTAAGACCGGGGGCACGCTGATCACCATCGAGATCGACGAAGGTCGCTATCGCCAGGCACTGCAGAATTTCGAGGAGGCGGGCCTCAGCGATTATATCGATGCACGCCTCGCCGACGCCCACGAGTTGGTCCCTGCTCTGCCCGGTCCATTTGACTTCGTCTTTCTCGACGCCGACAAGAACTGGTACCCTCAGTATTTCCGTGATGTGCTTCCGAAGCTGGAGGTCGGCGGGTGCTTCACGGCTCACAACGTATCGGACCGCTCGAGTGGGCGACGCATGCGGGGCATGAGGGGAACGGGCGAGTTCGTGGGACTGTTGCGGAACACACCCGACCTCGACACCGAGTTCATCATGACCGGCGGCGGGCTCTCAGTGAGTTACAAGCGAGCGCCATGAGGAGACCAGATGTTCCCTGGGCGCCCAATTCCAAATAACGGCGCTCCGTTGCGGACCGTGGACAGATCAGAAGTTGGAACGCACCTTTGAGAAGTCGGCTCGCGACGCGCGCACTGAGACCTTGATTGCGTGAACGCCACGCGGCAAAGAGGTCACGGCTGATGGAACAACGGTCAGCAGTGGGAGTGCCAGACCCATGAGCTGGGTGACCACGCGGTTGGACTACGTCGTGAACTGGGCGCGGTCCAACAGTCTGTGGCCGATGCCGTTCAACACGGCATGCTGCGCCATCGAGTTCATGGCGACGTGGGCGTCACGGTTTGACACCGCGCGCTTCGGCATGGAGTGGATGCGGTTCACGCCCCGCCAAGCCGATGTCCTCATCTGCAGCGGGCGCCTGCCGCTGAAGCTCGCGCCCGTCATGCGTCGCATCTATGACCAGATGCCTCAGCCCAAGTGGGTGATTGCGATGGGGGCGTGTGCCTCGACCGGCGGGGTGTTCGACACCTACGCGATGGTGCAGGGCATCGACCTCATCGTCCCGGTCGATGTCTACATCCCGGGGTGCCCACCTCGTCCAGAAGGTCTCGTGTACGGGATCCTGCTACTCCAGAAGAAGGTGCGCGGCGAGTCGTTACGTGATGCGTCTCTGCGCGAAGAGCATCCGATTGCTCCCGGAGGGCTGCGGATTCCTCCTCGACTGGTCGACGAACTGGCGGAGCCGTTCGGCAACTCGATCCACCAGACGCGCTCGGCGTAGCGCGGGTTGCGGAACGATGGCCAGGGTCTATCTCGCGAATTGGAGGAAATAGACAATGCCCTTTTATCTCCACGAAGCTGACATACTTCCCGCCGTATTCGACAGCAAACTGCCGCACCAGTTTCGATCATGTCCAACCCCGCCAT
>JAOTWK010000154.1 GCA_029862935.1 Gemmatimonadota bacterium
GCGTAGACGCTTCCGGGCGAGGGGAATTGGCACGACTACGCCGGCGCCGGGGTGCCGTACGTGCCGGCGTATGATGTGTGCCATTTCTGTCGCGAGCGACCAGTAGCCGCCGTACTTGAAGTGGTGAATGAGCTCGCTGGCTTCTTGGGAGAGCCATACGGCGCTCGCAACCCGCGTCAGTCCCGCGGGCCAGTCACTGCAAAATCGACAGGGCCCGATCGGCGGCAGTGGTTGCGCGCACCGGTCGCAGCCTCCGATGACCGGAACAAGGCGCGACCGGCACAGGCGACAAAAGAGTCTGTCAGGGCGTGTGCTGCCAACTGGCCGCTCGCATGCCACGCACGCGTTGGGGAGGAGCAGACGCTCGACCGCTCGAAACGGCGCGATGTTCACGAATCCAGTGCGCGGCGCACGGCCGCGGCCATCACCTCCCGTGGCGCGACGACGCCCGGGAAGAACCGCTCCAGCGCCCGCGCCCCTTGAGCCACGAGCACGCCACGCCCATCCGAGACACGCAAACCACGCGCGCGACAACTGCGAATCCAGTTGGTCTCACCTGGCGCGTAGACGAGGTCGAGCGCGGCACTCGATGTCTCGAGCCGTTCTTCCGCCACCGGATGACGATCGGAGGGGGTGAGCCCCAGCGGTGTGGCATTGATGGCCGTCCCCACCGGGCGTCCGTCGTCCGTCGACGCTTCGACGCCCAACTCGATCGCCCAGGACGTGAAGCTCTCTGCCCGCTCGCTGCTCCGAGAGCGTACCAGCAGCTGTTCGCCTCGTTCGCGCGCGGCAGCCGCCACGGCCCGTGCCACGCCACCGGTTCCGATCAAGAGCCACGGTCCGGCTCCCTCGATTGCGCTCACCGCATCCAGGACGCCCCCGACGTCCGTGTTGTCGCCGACGAGGCGTCCGCCCTCGTGCCAAAACGTGTTGACGGCGTCCAATTCCTTTGCCAGTGGCGTCAGCCGGATGAGCAGCTTCGCCACCGCGGTCTTGTGCGGCACCGTGACGTTGCCGCCAACCCCCACGGCCTCGAAGGCCCGGATCACGTGTGGCAGGGCGCCATCGTCGGCATGCACGGCCACGTAGACCGCGTCGAGTCCCATCGCCGCGATCGCGGCGTTGTGCATGGTGGGTGACAGCGAGTGAGCGATCGGATCACCGACGAGGGCGAGGAGACGACTACGCGCGGTCGGTCGCATCGGGATGCTCGTCAAGGAGGCGGTCGGCCGCGCTCCGGATCAGCCCCTCCAGCTGGGCGTACGTCTCCCGATACACATCGAGATCGCTGCCAAACGGATCACTCACTTCGGCCTCTGGGCCGGCGATGCCGACATACTCGCCCAACACGTGCGCGCGGCCTTCTCCACCCAACTCCTGGGCGCGCGTTCGATGATGGCGTGCCATGGTGAGGATCAGATCTGCGCCCTTCGCGAGCTCCCGGGTGAGCAATGTGGCCCGATGCGTCGACAGATCCAGGTCGTGCTCGAGCCCTACCAAGTAGGCACCCTCGGACGCGGGGGTTCCCTCCCAGGCTCCCGTGCCCGCCGACACCACGTCGAATCCATCGGCACCCCGTCCAGCGAGCTCGCGTTGGAGCAACGCCTCCGCAAGCGGGCTGCGGCAAATATTCCCGGTACACACGAAGAGCACTCGCGTCATGGCGCCAGGCGTCCGACTGCCTGTCGGAGCTCACGGAGCGGAATGGCGCCCTCGCGGACGAGCCGTGCCTCATCGTGCGTGCAGTCGATGACCGTCGAGGGAGGGACGTTTCCCAGCACGCCGCCGTCCAGCACCAACAGCACCCCGCTCTCAACGGCCGATCCAAACAGATCGACGATTCCCCCCGCTCCTGGGGCGGTCGCTCCGCCAGGTCGATTCGCGGACGTCGAGGTGATGGGTATTCCCAATTGCCCAATCAGCCACGCCATGCCCGCGTGCGAGGTCCACCGCACCGCGATGCCCAGTTCAGGTCCGCGCAGCGCATCGGGTAAATGCTGCTCCCCGCCGGGGAGCACCATTGTCAACGGCCCGGGCCAGAAATGATCGGCGAGGCGACTCGCTGCGGCGTTGAACACCAAACCATGCCGCTCTGCCATCTCCCGACCCGCCACGAGGAGCAAGAAGGGCTTTCCCGCGTCGCGGCCTTTGAGCTTGGCAAGGTCTCGTAGCTCCTCGTCCCTCGGTAGAGAACCCAGGCCGTACACGGTTTCCGTGGGATACGCGAGCAGTCCAGCCCGATCAAGGTGCGTACGGACGGGTCCCAGTGCATCTGCAACGTCCGACTCAGTGCAGAATGGCAGCACGTTCATGAGGCCGCCAAGCGTTCCGCCATCGCGAAATCCTGATCCGTCGTCACCTTGAGATTCCAGCTACTACCCGGCACGAGACGCACGGAGAACCCACGCGCCTCTGCCAGCGATGCTTCATCCGTCGCTCCTGCAAGATCAGGCGTCCCGCCCACTTCGAAAAGCGCCTCGATCATGGAGCGTGGGAACCCTTGGGGAGTCTGCGCACACCAGAGGGCCGTTCGATCGACCGTCCGAACGACGTGCAGGTCATCCGAGGACTGCTTGAGAGTATCGGCCACCGGAATCGCCGGGACGGCGGCCACGCCCTCCGCCACCGCACCGATCACCGCATCCACCACATCTTGGTTCACGAAGGGTCGCGCGGCATCGTGCACCAAGACCATGGTACAGGCGGGGCTGAGTGCGGCGAGCGCGGCACGCACGGAATCGGCGCGTGTGGCGCCACCGCTTACGAGCCGCAGCTGATCGCCGGCGACCGTGCCGAGCCAGTCGGGGGGCGTCGATGCGACGTCCGCAGGAAGGGCCGTCACGATCTCACGTACGCGCGGATGTCGCGCGAACGGCCGGATCGCCCGGAGCAGCATGGGAATCCCCTTGATCGGACGAAACTGCTTCGGGTCTCCAGGTCCCACACGTGCTCCCCGACCCGCTGCCGCAATCAGCACTCCCACGTCACGCCGCAAGTTGGTCCCACAGCTCCATCACGTTGGCCACGGGGACCATCTCCAAGTCGACCGGTGCCTTCGTGCGTGCCGGCACGAACGCTCGTCGAAATCCAAGTCGACTGGCCTCGCCCAGCCGTCGATCGACGCCGGAGATCGGACGCACTTCCCCTCCGAGACCGACTTCACCCACGAACACGGCATCCGGCGGAACCGGGCGATCCCGGGCACTCGAGCACAGGGCTGCCGCCACCGCCAAATCCGATGCGGTACCGACCAGCCGCATTCCACCGGTCACGTTCACGAAGACATCCAAATCACGAAATGCGAGCCCAGCTCTGCGCTCCAACACGGCAAGCAATACGGCGAGCCGTCGATGCTCCAGACCGGTCGCTACACGCTGGGGGCTGGCGAATCCCGACTTGGATGTGAGCGCCTGGATCTCGACCAACATGGGGCGGGACCCCTCGAGCAACGCGGTGACTGCCGACCCGGAGCTCCGGATGTCACGGCCAGACAAGAACGCCGCCGACGGGTTCGGCACCGGAACGAGACCGCCGGCGGTCATTTCGAACACGCCGACCTCATCGACGGATCCGAAGCGGTTCTTCACGGCGCGTAGGACGCGAAACTCGCCACCGGCGTCGTCTTCGAAGTAGGCCACCGTATCGACTACGTGCTCCAACGTCTTCGGTCCGGCGATGACACCGCCACGTGTCACGTGGCCCACGAGGACCACGGCCGTACTCGACTCCTTGGCGAAGCGCATGAGCTTGGAGGCGCACTCGCGTACCTGTCCCACGTTTCCGGGCGCACCCTCGAGCCCGTCTGAATACATCGTCTGAATCGAGTCCACGAAGACGACCTGCGCCCCAAGTGCCGCGGCTCGTGCGGTCACCGCTTCGATCCGAACCTCCGGGAGCACATGTACCGGTCCCGCATCTTCGGCGAGCCGCTGAGCACGGAGCCGCACCTGCTCGACCGACTCCTCACCAGTGACGTAGACGGTGGGAATGCCGTGAGCCTCGAGCTGCGCCGCACACTGCAGGAGGAGCGTTGATTTCCCAATGCCGGGCTCCCCTCCCACCAGCACGAGCGATCCCGGGACGAGTCCCCCACCCAGCACCAAATCGAATTCCTTCAACCCGGTAGCCCAACGGATGAGTCGCTCTGGCGCGATCGCTGACAGCTGCACGGGTGCCGGCCCCGACACCGCAGAAGTTCCTGCTCCCTGACCGGAAGACCGCCCAACCGCCTCCTCAACCAGCCTGTTCCACTCCCCGCACTCGTCGCATCGTCCGGCCCATTTGGGATGTTCCGCTCCACACTCCGCACATCGATACACGGAGCGTGCTCTAGGCGGCATCGAACCCTTCGGACTGGCGGTCCGTGTAATCACCGAACCGTGTGCATTCCTTGCGGAAAGCGAGGGTGATGGTACCTGTCGGTCCGTTGCGGTGCTTGGCCAGAATGATCTCTGCGGTTCCCTCGCGCGCATCCTGATTCTTCTCCAACACGCTCTTGTACATCTCGGCGCGGTAGATGAAGATCACCAAGTCTGCATCTTGTTCGATTGCGCCCGAATCCCGCAGATCCGACAGCATCGGGCGACGGTCACCCCCTCGCTGTTCCGGTGCCCGAGACAGCTGGGAGAGCGCCACCACCGGCGTGCGAAGCTCACGTGCGAGCGCCTTGAGCGACCGTGAGATGAACGAGATCTCCGCTTGTCTGTTCTCGGATTCACGCGGGGCGTTGACGAGCTGCAAGTAGTCGATCACGAAGAGGCCAATGTCATGCTCCGCCTTGAGACGGCGTGCTTTCGAACGCAGTTCGAGCAGGTTGAGCGCCGGTGTGTCGTCGATCCAGATCGGGGCCTGACCCAGAATGCCCACCGCGTACGACACCTTCGAGAAATCTTCCTCCAACAGCTTGCCACGCCGGAACCTGTGCAGGTCGACCAGGCTCTCCGACGCCAGCATGCGCTCCACCAGTTGATCACGGGCCATCTCGAGGGAAAAGACTGCCACCGGCACCTTTTCCTCGATGGCCGCATGTGTGGCCAAGTTCAGGCAGAAGGACGATTTCCCCATTGAGGGCCGCGCGGCAACGATGATCAGGTCACTCGGTTGAAATCCGTTGGTCAGCTTGTCCAAATCTTTAAAACCGCTCTGTACACCGTGAACCGCTTCTTCGCCGTGATGGCGCGCTTCTATGCGCTCCATCGTATCCCATACCAGCGACTTGAGGCGCACGAACTCTTGCGTGGCGCGCTGGAAGGAAATCTCGAAGATTCGCTGCTCGGCCGTGTCCAGTAGGGTGTCGACCTCGTCCGGTCCCTCATAGGCGTTCTGGACGATCGCCGAACCCGCATCGATGAGCCGGCGGCGGAGCGCCCGATCCTTGACGATGCGGCAGTGATACTCGACGTTGGCGGCGGTCGGCACCATGTCGAGCAGCTCAGCGACGTACTCGACACCACCGGCCGCTTCCAGATCACCGCGGCGCTGCAGCACGTCGCGCAGCACCAGCGGGTCGATGATGTCGCCCTTCTCCAGACTCAGCAGCATCGCGCGGAACAGTCGGCGATGGGCGTCCCGATAGAACGCCGTGTCGCTCAGCAGCTGTGCGGCTTTGAGGGCAGCGTCTTGATCGAGCAGCATCGCTCCGAGGACGGCCTGTTCGGCCTCCTCACTCCACGGTGTCTGCCGCGACCCGTGCGGATCAGCCGTCGCGGGCAACGAGCTGGCGGGCGATACGGACGTCATCCCAGGTTGGCTTCTTCCAATTCGGGTTCCGGAGCAAAGCTGCCGGATGGTAGGTGACGATCAAGGGGATGCCACGGAACTCGTGCATCTTGTTGCGCAGCGGCCCCAGCGATTGACGGGTGTCGAGCAGCGTTTCGGCTGCCGTGCCTCCCATAGCTAGTATGACGGCCGGCCGGATGATTTCAAGTTGCCGATGCAGATACGGCACACAAGCCTTGATTTCATCAGGGGTCGGTTTCCGGTTGTCGGGGGGTCGGCACTTCACGACGTTGCAGATGAACACCTGCTCACGGGGAAGATCGATGGCGGCCAAAATCTCCGTGAGTAGTTCACCGGCGCGACCCACGAATGGGCGCCCGGTCGCGTCTTCGTTCGCGCCGGGCCCTTCACCCACGACGGCGAGCCGCGCATTAGCCGGGCCTTCTCCGGGAACCGCATTGGTGCGGCTGCGGCACAGGCCGCAGCGCGTGCACGTGCGCACGGTCGCTGCGAGCTCGTCCAGCTCGAGTCCGGCGAGCGGATCCTCGCTGAACAAGTCCGAGCCTGGAGGGGCCACCACGATCCCTGCCGGGGGGATGTCGGGCAGATCCTTCTGCCATCGCTGGGTTGCTAATGGCTTGGCACCCGTGCGCCCGGTTCTTCGCTCGGCGCGAGCGCGTTCGGTACCCGCCGCTGCGGGACGAGGCTCATCCGGTGGTGGTGCAGCCGCACGGGACTCCGTTGGCTCCACGAAGAACGGAAGCTCCGACAGCGCGTCCCGCTGTCGGACATAGCGGGCGAAGAGATCACGCGGACCCGTCACAGGCGTTGCTCCACGGCGTCCAGAATGCGGTCGGCCACCTCTGCCTTCGTCAGCAGCTCGAGGCGCTCGATGTGGTCCGAGGTGATGAGCGTGACGCGATTCGTGTCGACCTCGAACCCGCTCCCCAGCTCGTCCGCTCGGTTGAGCACGATCAGATCGAGTTGCTTCTCGTCGAGCTTGCCGCACGCGCGCTGTTCAGCAGCTCCCGCAGCTCCCACCTCGAGCGCGAACCCCACGGTGACCGAGTCGGGGCGACGCTGCGCGACGGTGCTCGTGAGCACATCTTCGGTGGGCTCGACGCCAATGTGCCGCGCCTCGCTTCCCTTTGGCGGCTTACCATCGGCCGGGCTGGCGGGGCGATAGTCGGCGGGGGCCGCCGCCATGATCAACACATCCGCGTTGGGCAGATGCTGACCTACGGCCCGGAGCATCTCATCCGTCGTCGTCACACGCGTGAGCGCAACGCCGGGTGGTGCCGGAAGGGTCACAGGGCCGGTTATCAGTGTCACGGCAGCCCCGCGCGCGAAGGCCCGCGCCGCCACGTGAAAGCCCATCTTGCCGCTCGACGGATTGGTCAGGACGCGCACTGCATCGAGGGGCTCCCGTGTCGCGCCGGCGGTCACCAACACGTGGCGCCCGCGGAGCCGGCTGCCGCGACTCACAATGACCCGCTCGACATGCGCCAGGATGGTTTCGGGCTCTGACATTCGGCCGGGTCGCTCGCTCGGCCCTTCCGCCAACGGTCCGGTGTCGGGCCCGACCACCGTCCAGCCGCGCTCGCGCAACATGGAGAGATTCTGCCGCGTGGCGGGGTGGGCATACATCTCGTCGTTCATGCCCGGCGCAATGACCAGCGGCGCTTCCGCGGCGAGCAGCAGCGTGGTGAGCGAATCATCGGCCAATCCGGCGGCAGCTCTTGCGATCAGGTGCGCGGTGGCAGGCGCCACCACAATCACGTCCGGCGTCTTGGCCAGCTCGATGTGAGAGAGGGCGCGACCGGACTCCCAGAGGGAAGTCAGGACCGGTCGTCTGGTGAGGGTCTCAAACGTCAGCGGCCGCACAAACTCCGTGGCGGCCGCTGTCATGACTACGTCGACCTTCGCGCCCAGCTCAGTCAGCCGCCGAGCAAGAGTGCAAGTCTTGTAACACGCAATCCCGCCCGACACGCCGAGAACGACGCGTCGGTCAGCGAGCATCAGGCGTCGGCGCGGCGTCTACGTACGAGCTTGAAGCCGAGGTCTCCGGACACGAGGCTTTCCAGCGCACGGGTCGTGAGCTTCTTCTCCTCCAGCGA
>JAOTWK010000155.1 GCA_029862935.1 Gemmatimonadota bacterium
TGACGTTTGGTGGGGTGGCGGGGACGGTCTTCAGTGTGGTGAATGCGACGACGATCAATGTGACGACGCCGGCGGGGGCAGCGGGGCAGGTGGATGTGGTGGTGCAGCATCCGGGTGGGAACGCGACGCTGACCAATGGCTTCGAGTATGTGCCTTGACCGTCAAGGCTGGAGCTGAAGTAGAAAGAGCCTCAGTCACTGCTTAAGCACTATCAGCAAGCTTGTGATGACGATGTAAAATGTGGAACGACAAACAGTTACAGTATCTATATACAGTTCTTTCTCAGGCGAAGCTGGGTCATGCCTCACTGCACTGCGACTGCTAAGGGTCCTAGATTTCGACCATGATCTGCCCCCGCTGCTCCGTCGCTGATCTGCCTGACGACGCGCACCAGTGTCCCCTGTGCGGGTTCTCGCCGTCAGCCAATGTCATCGTCGACCAGCGGGCGATCGATGATGTGTTCGACGGAGTCCAGCAGGCGCTCAAAGACCGCTTTCGCCTGCAGTCGCTGATCCGGCTCGGCGAGCGGTCGTTTGTGTACGCGGCACAGGAACGGGCGCAAGACCGGTTCGTGGCCCTCAAGGTGATCCCGGTGGCGGGTCTCGTGGACCACGAGCTCGCCAAGCAGTTCGAGCGGAAAGGGAAGCTCGCACAATCCCTGTCCCATTCGCACATCGTGACGGTCTACGACTTCGGCGTGACGCGAACCTTTGTGTGGTACTCGATGGAGTACATCAAGGGCCAGTCGTTGGCCGAGGTGTTGCGGACGGCGGGGCCGATGGAGCTGGACACGTGTCTGCGGCTCGCTGAGCAGGTGGCGAGTGCGCTCGACTACGCACACCGACGCGAAATCGTTCACGGAAACCTCAAGCCATCCAACATCTTCGTTGACGAGCAACGGTGGGTTCGGGTCGCGGACTTCGCGGTGCTGGATGCGTTCGGTCGGCCGGCAGCACCCCAGCCGGGCGCGCCCATCATTCACATGCCCGAGTACTTGGCACCCGAGCAGTTCTATGCACGGAGTGCTGGCGCCAGCGCGGACCAGTACGCGTTGGCCGTGGTGCTGTTTCAGTGTCTCACTGGGTCGCCACCGTTTGTCGGAGATTCGTTCGAGGAGGTGGCGCGCCAACATGCGAGCGAGCCACCTCCCCGACTCTCTCAGATCCGGGCTGATCTGCCGGTCTCCCTCATGGAGACTATCCAGCGGGCTCTGAGCAAGGTGCCAGCAGGCCGGTTTCCCACGGTGCTGGATTTCACGGCGGCACTCACCAGGGGGTTCGCGACGTCAGAGGGTCGAGCGGCGGCGGCACTTGTCCAGATGCCGGCAACACAATCGGAGCCGTCGGAGCTCCCGGTGCTCACGATCGAAGCGGAACGAGGCCCGTTTCCAGTGGGGCGGTTGTTCTTCGGTGCAATCGTAGTACTCGCCCTCACCGTGGCGGCGATCGCCGTTGCCTCGCCGCAGCTTGTTCGCGATGTGATCGGACGGGCGCAAGCTGCGGTGGCCGCATTCGGGGCGGGCCAGAGCGACGAACCGGCCCCACTCAAGTGGGAGACGCTCGATCCCATCGACCCGGTCCGGCGGGCCCCGGTGACAGAAGTGCCGCAGACCACGCCAACCGTCGAGACGCAGCGGCCGGCTGAAACCACGACCCAGCAGCCCCCAACACTTGCGGCGCAGCCACCCGTATCTCCCCCACAGCAGACCGTCGCACCTCAGCCAGGCAGGTTGCTGGTCAACGCGCGACCGTGGGGCCAGCTCTATGTCGACGGCCAGCTCATCGGGAACACCCCTCTGAGTGACGTTCGCGTTTCACCCGGAACCCACAGGGTGCGCATCGTGCGCGACGGGTACGTCCCCTTTGAGCGCACCATTCGGATCGCCCCGGGAGAAGTGGTTCGACTCACGAACATCGTCCTCGAGTCCCGAGAGCAATGATGAAGACTCGGGCCGGCCTGTTCGCCGCGGCGATGCTTCTGTTCACTGCAACCGGAGCGCGAACACAGACTGCAGAGCCTGCGGAGCTGGTGACGCGTGCGATCAGAGCGTATGACGATCTGGACTTCGGGACGGCCGTCGGATTCATTAGTCGCGCGTTGGATTTCCAAGGGCCGGATACGCTCACGACGCCACGCCGGCTCGATGCGCTCAGCTACCTAGGTGCGGCCGAGCTGTACCGTAATCGGCGCGTTGCTGCGATGGCGGCCTTCGGGAGAATCGTCCGCCGCGACCCGCGCTATCAGGTCGACGAGCTGATCTTCCCGCCTGAGGTCACATCCGTGTTTGCGCTGGTTCGGCGTGACACGAAGGTCGTGCAAGTCGTGGCGCCGGAGGTTGCGCGGATCCCATCCGGCGCGGGGCGATACGCCCCCAACCTCTTCGCCAGTTCGTACCACGAAATCTCGGCATCGATCACGCGAAGTGACGGGCAACCGATTCGGTTGATCTACGGTGGCCTCATTGGTGACAGCCTCGAAGTGGTCTGGGACGGACTTGACTCGGCCGGAACGCCGGTCCCCTCGGGGCAGTATGTCCTGACTGTCCAGTCGCGTGACCGGACCGGTGTGGTAGCCCGCGTTGCGCGAGTCCCGCTCGAGATCGTCGCGACGTCCCTCGACACGCTGCCGCACCCTGCGCCGCCGGCGGAATCTCTGTTCCTGCCCGAACGGACGGGGTCGGGTCCTGGGGTCAGGGCGCTGCTCGCCGGAGTGGTGGGTGGAGCGGGAGTCGTGCTACTCTCGTCGTCCTTCGCTCCGGACGCCGACCTTTCCTCCGGGCGTCTGGTCGTCGGCGGAGCCATGACCATCGGCGGGCTGATCGGGTTCTTGAACCAGCGTCGTGGGCGCCCCATACCGAGCAACGTCGCGCGAAACGATGCTGTGAGGCGGGCGTGGGCGGTGCAACGAGATTCGGTCGTGGGGGACAACCTCCGCAGGCGCGCGACCGTTGACCTCGAGATTAGGGCCGGGACACCAACGGCCGTGGATCTCTTACAGCAATGATCTCGACGAGGGTTGCGCTCCTGGTTGCGCTGGCGTCGCTCACGCATGCGGCCGGCATTGTGGCGCAGAGTCGTGTCACCGGCGGGATCGGCGTGACGGGCGGGCTCGTCTCTGTGGAGCGCGAGATAGGTGCCGTGACCGAGGAATTGAGCGGTACGGTGTTTGGCGCGGAGGGTGCCATTCGGTTCTGGCGGGTGGAGCTGTCGGGTCGGTATGTGCAAGGTGCGATCGACACAGATCCTGCAACCGAAGCGTTTGATTTCGTAGAAGGGGAGTTGCTGCTCGGGGTGCGACCAGTCCGACCGGTGCTCTTGGGGTTCGGTCCGCACGTCAGAAGCTGGGTGGAACCGACCGGCACGATACGGTGGTCCCATTGGGTGGTGCGGGCTCGTATAGAGGCGCCACTCCTCGCCGGCGGATTGCTGCAGAGCTTCGTCGAAGGATGGTATGCGGTGTCGGGAAGCGTGAACGCCCCCAACCCGTTTCAGTTGGGGCGCGGCCTGGCGGGCGGCCTCGGCCTCACGATTCCGTCAACGCCGCTGCACATACAGCTTGCCTATCGCGTCGACCGCGGCGCACTCGACACCCAAGCGCGGATCGAAACGGTTGAACAGCTGAGTCTACGCGTCGGTATCGGCCGCTAAACGCCTGCCGCCCGCCCGCGTTCAGCGCGCGAACAGACTCCGCACGACGAACATGAGGTTGGCAGGTCGCTCAGCCAAGCGACGCATGTACCACGGAAACCACTCCGAGCCGTAACTGATGAGGACGCGGACCGGCACGCCGGAAGCGGAGAGCCGCGTCTGCTCGTACCGGCGGATCCCATAGAGCATCTGAATCTCGTACGAATCCTTTGCGATCTCCGCGCCGTCCGCGTAGTCGCGAATCCGCGTGATGAGCTGCATGTCATGCGTGCCGAAGGCATGCTGGATGTCGGGAGAGCGAGCGTCGGCGCTCAGCAGTCGCTTGGCCAGTCGCATGAACGCGGCGTCGACGTCTTCCTTGCGAGGGTAGGCGAGATCGGCGGGTTCCGCGTAAGCGCCCTTGACGAGTCGAATGGTGGGCTTCGACGGCATCAGCGCTTCTAAGTCCGCGGCAGTCCGATAGAGGTAGGCCTGCAGGCACACGGCAACGTTGTCGAACTCGTCACGAAGCTCCCGGTACATCTCGAGCGTCGCGTCCACGTACGGTGACGCTTCCATGTCGATCCATAAGAGACTGCCGGCGGCCGCGGCACGTTCGGCTAACCGTTTGAGCTGCGCTTGGCACACTGCTCGCCCCACGTCGAGTCCGAGCTGCGTGGGCTTGACGGAGATCCGCGCAGGGTACCCTCCACGTTCGATCCGGTCGTAGACGTCGAGGTAATGGGCGGTGACGGACTCGGCCTCTTCCTTGGTCGTGATCGCCTCACCGAGAAGTGTGAGGATGGTCGAGATGCTCTGGCCGCGGAGCTCCTCGGTGGCCGCCAATGCGGCTTCCACCGTTTCGCCCGGCATGAAGCGACGGACCGCACGCTGCGCAAACCCGCGCTGACGCACCTTGGTGGCCAGCCATTCACTGCGCGATCCCTTGAGGAGCAAGCCCCGCATGATGGCCATCGTATCCTCCCAGATCACCGTGTACGTTTCCCAAGACTAACGCTCCGGCATTCCAGCCGGCAAATCGCATGGCAGGCACCACCACAGGCAGTCGGGGTATCACAAGCACAGGGAACATGGTCTCAACTAAAGAGGAACCCGATATGCGAACACTCAGGTCGTTGGGGTTGGCTGGACTCCTGCTCGGTCTCGTGGTTTCGGTGGCACAGGCTCAGGAGACAGCCAAGCACAGAGGCTTCTGGATTGGTGTGGGCCTGGGTGGGGGATGGAACCTGTCCAACACGATCAACGGAGACACGAGAGGCGGGGGTGGCTTCGTCTTGAGGATGGGTGGCTCACCGAGTGAGCGGTGGCTGATCGGAGGGGAGATCCTGGCATTTGGGACGAGTGAAGGCGATGTGGACTTCGGACGGGGCAACGTCACGTTGACGGTAATGCATTACCTCAATGTGCCGCGGGGGGTGTTTCTCAAAGCGGGCGTTGGTGGCGCAGGCTTCACCACCTTCACGAGTTCGACGGTCGGGAACACGACGACCACTGTCACCACGAATGATTCCGGTTTTGGCACAAACGCCGGGATCGGATGGGATGTGCGGTTGGCTCGGAACTTCTATTTGACGCCTGCACTCGACTTTGCGTACCAGCGTGTCTCGGTCGACGACATTGGCACCGTGAACAACACGATGGTCCTGTTCACCGTCGCGGCGACCTGGCATTAGCGGCCGAGCGGGACAGCGCGTGTACTAGGCTGGCCGCGTAGCGGCGGCGCCATGCGGCCAGCGGCCCGCGAGCATCTCGCCAACGGGCGCGGTGATCGCGAGCTTCGCCAGCACGAGCCGAAGGACGGCCGTGATTGGCGCCGCCATCAGCATTCCCGGTACCCCCCACAACAGCCCCCAGAACATCAGTGCCAGGAGTATCGTGATGGGATGGAGGTCTAAACCCTCTCCCATCACGAGTGGTTCCACGCCGTTGCCAATCGCCATTTGGACGGCGCCCGGCAGGGCGATTACCCCGACGATGGGCCATAGCGAGTCGAACTGCACCAGCGCGACTGGTAGCGGGAGCAGGGTGGCGACGACCGACCCGATGGACGGTACGAAGTTGAGGAGGAAGGCGGTGATTCCAAACACGAGTGCCAGATCCAGGCCGAACATCCAGAGAATGGTTCCGACGAGCAGTCCGGTGGCCGCCGACGTTGCGACTTTGGTGGCGAGATACCGCCGCACCTTTGTATCGATTTCGGCCGACATTTCGCTTCGTTCCGTGGGTCGGCGGGCGGCAACGAGATAGATCACGAACAAAGTGATCAAACCAGCCTTCGTGACGAGGTTGACCACGGTGCCCAAGGTCTGGCGCGCCAAGCGCGCAAGCGGGAGTTGTTTGACCGCTTCGGATACATTGCGCTGGCCCAGGTCGACGCCAAATCGGTCGAGCAGCGTCGCCGCACGGGCTACGAAGTCAGACAGCTTCTGCTGGTACACATCCGCTGATGCGAGTAGCCCGCGGACGGAGGTCGAGATGAGAAGCACCAACAGCACTATCAGACCGAGGGCGACCACGAGGGCCACGAACACCCCGATGAGGCGCGGCAACCGCAGCCGGTCCTGGAGGAGATCCACGAGCGGAGTCACGAGATAGGAAACGAAGACCGCCAGCACGAACGGCACCATGATGTCGCGGGTGTAGGACAACGCTGCCGCAATGGTCACGGTTGCGAGGAGCGCGACTGACACCGTGATGAGGCGAGACTGCTCCGCGGTGAATGAGGGCATGCATCCTCCGGGCGGGTGGGCGCAAGCACTGATGTGGAAGCTGCCGCCGGGTAGCGCCCGCATGGCAGCGCACGCCGATCTGGTCGGCATCGATCTGTGATCCGCGCACGGAGAGGGTGGGATTCGAACCCACGAGACCCTGACGGGCCTACCGGTTTTCGAGACCGGCTCCTTCAACCACTCGGACACCTCTCCAGGGGTCCCCGGACCGCATCCCCCTCTTTGGGATGCCCCGGTGAGTCGGCACGTGCATAATAGAGGGGGCCGGAGTCAGTTTCCACCCCGAATGAGGGACCGTCGAGACAGATGATCCACGTCCTGATCGCTGCCGAGCTCAAGGAATTACTCGAACAGCCGCCGCTCCCGGGGTTCGAGATCGAGTGGATTCCCAATACAGCTCCGACTCCTCGCGGACCGTACGTCGGCGCGGTGCCGCTACTGTCGCGTCCGTTTGGTGAGCGCGAGCTCGAGGGTCTCCCCAAACTGCGTGTGATCGCGAACTGTGCGGTCGGGTTCGACAATATCGATCTGGCGGCGGCAGCGCGACACCAGGTCGTCGTGACGAACACCCCGGACGTGCTCACGGAATCGACGGCCGATCTCACGTGGGCGTTGCTGCTGGCGGTTGCGCGCCGGTTGAAAGAGGGGAGCGCGCTCGTCGCGGAGGGACGTTGGAGTGGGTGGCACCCACAGCAATTGCTGGGTCTCGAGCTCGAAGGGGCAACGCTCGGCATCGTCGGCGCCGGGAGGATCGGACAGGCGGTTGGGCTGCGCGCCGTGGGCTTCGGCATGAGAGTCCTTTATACCGACAGTCGTCGGCGTGACGCATTCGAACTCGAAACGGGCGCCATTCGCGAATCGCTGGAGACGCTCCTGGCCGAAAGTGATGTTGTCACGGTCCACCTGCCGTCGAATGCCCAGACCCGCGGGATGGTCAATGGTTCCTGGTTCGCCATGATGAGGCCGGGCGCGCTGCTCGTGAACACGGCACGGGGGGATCTCATCGACGAGCCAGCGCTCTTGGAAGCGCTCACGGCAGGACGGCTGGGAGGGGCGGGGCTCGACGTATTTCCCAGAGAGCCAATCGTGCACGAGGCGCTAATCGCGCATCCCAGGGTCGTGACGTTGCCGCACATCGGAAGTGCCACGACCGTCACTCGACGGGCGATGGCGGAGCTCGCCGTGCAAAATGTGCTCGAGGTCCTGCGCGGTCGCGAGCCGCTGACGCCCGTCCCGCTTCCGACGACAGGAGGGGAGGCCGCACCGCGTTGACGCCCTGAAGGACGACGTCTAACTTGCGGCCGGACGATGACCGATTCTCCCCGACAGGTCCTGCTGAATGCCGCCGGCGTCGCCGAGACGCTCGCGCGGATGAGTCGGGACATTGTCTCCTTCGCAGGCGGCACCGACAATCTCGTCTTGATCGGGATTCAACGCCGCGG
>JAOTWK010000156.1 GCA_029862935.1 Gemmatimonadota bacterium
CTTCTGCCACGCCGACGTCCGCCGGTGCCACACCCGCCATGTCGTACGCACGGCTCGCCGCTTGGCCCACCGCATCCAGAAACGCGGGGTCTGGCCGGCCGGCGAGGGCCATCGAGCCCGTCGCAAACCCACTCCCGCGGATCTTGATGGGCCGATCCGTGAACTCCCGCGCGCGCTCCAGCGGGCAGAGCAGAACGGCCGCGGCGCCATCGCTCACCGGCGAGCAATGCAGCAGCCGAAGGGGACTCGCCACTAACGACGAGTTCATGACCTGCTCCATGGTGACTTCGTGGCGGAACTGAGCCTTGGGATTCATCGCACCATGGCGATGGTTCTTGACGGAGACGGCGGCCAGATCTTCCTCGGTGGTGCCATGCGCCTGCATGTGAGCCCGCGCGATCATGGCGTACAGCCCCGGAAAGGTGACTCCTTGGTACACCTCCGTCTCTTGATCGGCAGCCGTCGCGAGCACGTTGGTGACGTCGGCACCGTCATTCATCTTCTCGACGCCGGCAGCTAGGACGAGCTCGCTCATCCCGGACGCCACGTCGAGAAACGCCGCACGCAGCGCGACACCCCCCGATGCACACGCCGACTCGACACGCGCCGACGGAACGCCGGCCATGCCCAGGTGATCGGCCATGAGTGGGCCCAAATGCTCCTGCCCCACGAACTGACCGCCCGACATGTTGCCGATGTACATGGCATCGACGCGCTTCACATCGACGGACTCCAGTGCTTCGCGCGCAGCATCGACGAACAGATCGCGCAGGCCCGACTGCCACAGTTCGCCGAACGGCGTCATGCCTGCTGAGATGATTGCGACATCACGCATTGAGGCCTCGCAGTGCTATCCGCACTAAGTGTTGACAATGATCTTTTCGCGATACTTCGCGTACTGGCCGTACGTCAGGTATCGACGCGGCCCATCGAGTAACGACCGAACTGTCGGTGCACGCGGGCGACGTTCGGGGAGAAGCTCGGTGGCCTCCAATACGAACGAGTCACTTCCGGCGCCCGATCCGAACGACGTGATGAGGATCGTGTCTCCGGGATCGGCAACATCCAGAATCGCGGCAAGCCCTGTCGGCGACGATCCGGAGTAGGTGTTCCCCATGGTCGGTACGACCCAGCCAACTTCGAGCTGCTCACGGCTGAACCCCAACTTCTTTCCCACCGTCAGAGGGAACTTCCCGTTGGGCATGTGGAACACGACGAAGCGGAAATCGCTCGGCGTGAGCCCTGTCTTGTCCAAGATGCCCCGGGTCGCCGCAGCGACGTGTCGGAAATACGCCGGCTCTCCGGTGAACCGGCCACCATGGCGCGGGTAGAACTCGCCTTCGCGACGCCAGAAGTCGGGCGTGTCACTCGTGTAGCTGTAGGTCTCGAGAACGTTCGCCAAGAGATGCTTGGTACCGAACAGAAACGCCGCCCCTCCGGCCGACGCCGAGTACTCGAGCGCATCGTTCGGTGCGCCCTGTGACGTATCGGCGCCGATGCCCATCGCATACTCGACGCGTTTCGACTCCACGAGACCGAGCGCCACAAACATCGCTTCCGTGCCCGCCTTACAGGCGAACTCGAAATCCGCCACGTGGACCTCGGGGCCAATACCGAGCGCCTCAGCCACGACGGTTCCGGAGGGTTTCACCGCGTAGGGGTGAGATTCCGACCCAATGTAGATGGCGCCGATGCGTTGGGGGTCGATGCCGGCACGGTCGATCGCACCACGACCCGCCGCGACCGAGATCGTAATGGTGTCTTCATCCAGTCCGGGTACCGACTTCTCTTCGAGCAAGAGGCCGCGTCGAATCGCATTCGGGTCCTTGCCCCATTGTCGGGCGATCTCTTCCGAGGTGATGCGGTTGCGAGGAACGAACGCGCCATAGCCGACGATTCCCGCCATGTCGATCCACCTCCACTGCAGGATGCGGTCAAGAACGGGGAGACTCCTCCAAACAAGGTAGAGGAGCGTGAAGAGGGGATGAAGGGTGCCTTAAGGCGACCGATCTACCCCACGAAATCTGTCATGTCCGGCACGACAGCCACATCACGTGGCGATCTTCCAGACCGTGTCGAGCACTGTGCCATCCACCCATTTGACCACCGCGACCGGTTCGTCCGTCAACTGTGGCCGCTGCGGTGGTCCGCCCAGGATTCCCTCGACTTCTTCCTTGATCTGCTCGATCGGGCGGATGGGGAGAGACGATCCCGACAGTCGATCCAGCAAGTCCTGACGGCGGGGGTTGATGGCGATGCCCCGCTCCGTCACGATCACATCGATCAATTCGCTGGGCCCGGTGATGGTCGTCACGTCGTCGACGATGACTGGGATGCGGTCCCGGAACGACGGTATCGCGAGAATCGTGCACTCGGCAAACAAGCAGTTCTGCCAGCCGCCAATGCCGTGCAGCAAGACCCCGTCCGAGTGGGTGACCACGTTGGCGTTGAACTGCACATCCACCTCCGTGGCACCGAGCACCGTGGCGTCGACCATCGTCGCAAAGTTGCCCTTCCCGTGATAGTTGTACGACGTGAAGGGGGACGTGCCCACATGTCTCGGATCCGACGCGATCGACGCCACACCGGCCAGATCGAACGTCTGCCCATCCAGGATGTAGTCCGTCAGGCCTTCGCGCAGCAGCTCCACCAGATACTGGGTGGACCCACCACGCACGAAGCGGGCGCGCACACCGTCTTCCTTCATCATGTCTTTCAAGAACTGCACGAAGGCGAGCGCGACACCGCCGGCACCTGCCTGGAACGAGAACCCCTGTCGCATGATCCCTGCATCGCGAAGGAAACGCGCCACATATTCCGCGATGAGCAGTCGATCAGGACTGCGTGTGATTTGCGTCGTGCCGGAGACAATCTGCGACGGGTCGCCCACCGAATCGACCTGCACCACGCAGTCCACGTTGTTCCCCTGGATCTGCCACGGCACGCAGGGGAACGGCACGAGATTGTCCGTTACGACGATGACGTGATCGGCGTAGATCGAATCGGCCAACGCAAACCCCAACGATCCACAGGCGGACGGTCCGTGGGACCCATCGCAGTTGCCGAACGCATCTGCCGTCGGCGCCGCGATCACCGCCACGTCGATCTTCACTTCACCATCCTGAATGGCCTGCCACCGTCCCCCGTGCGATCGCAGCACTCCCAACCCACGCATCTTGCCGTGCGAGCAGTACTCGCCCAGCGGACCGTTCATGCTGCCTTCGATGTGGTGGACGACGCCCCGGTCCATCAGGTCGATCACCGGTGCGTGGCATGGGAACGACGCGCTGGGAAACCACATGAGGTCGTTGACGCCCAGCTGGGCCGCGGCCTCGAGGGCTTGGAGGGCAATCTTGTCTCCGTTGCGGAAATGGTGGTGCGTGGAGATCACCATGCCATCTCTGAGACCGCACCGCTCCAGGGCCGTCGCAAGATCGGTTACACACTTGTTCCCATCGGCCGGGAAGTCGTCCGAGGATCGGATTGGCGGTCCGTGTTTGGATCCAGCCGGGCGGGAGACGCCCACCCCCTGAAACGGCACTTGCTCGCGGCCGTTGACGACCGAGGGCACACGGCGCCCCAGCGCATTCTTCAGAAGACGAGCGGCGGGCATCAACCTTTGCTTCCCGCCGCCCCAGTGTCCGCGATGAGACCGGCCTGGCGAGCAGCCGCGACCACCCGCTGGGCGCGACGCACCACCGGTGGATCGATCATCCGCGTTCCCAGACTCACCACCCCCAGCCCTTTCGCCTGCGCATCGTCGAACGCCGCGACGACGCGCAACGCCTTTTCGATTTCTTCCGTGCTCGGCGCAAAGGCGTCGTGGATCGGACCGATCTGTCGTGGATGGATGCAGCCCATGCCCTCGAATCCGAGCGCGTGGGAGCGGCGCGCCCACGCGGCAATCCCTTCCATATCTCCCACGTCGCCGAACACCGAATCGATGGCCTGGACGTGTGCGGCTTTCGCGGCATTGACGAGTCGCATCCGCGCGTACAGCGATTCGCTTCCCTCTGCGGTCTTCGTCACACCGAGATCTGCAGTGTAGTCTTCCAGTCCCACCGTCAGTGCCACAACGGTGTCCGCCGCCGTGGCGATCGCAAAGGCGTGCTCTACGCCCAACGCCGTCTCGAGAATCGGCATGAGCCAAATGGCGGTATCCGATCCGACTCGACGCTGAATGTCGAGAATGCGCTCATGGACGGCTCGAACGTCCTCAGTCCGCTCCGCCTTGGGCACCAGCACCACGTGGGGCGCTTCGGGCACCACGGCCTCCAAATCGTCGAATCCGACCGGCAGCTGGTTGATGCGCACCATACGCTCCGCGTCGCCAAAATCCACGCATCGCAAGGCATTGCGCACCACGAGGCGGGCTGCGTCCTTCTCATCGGGATGCACCGAATCTTCCAGGTCCAGGATCACCGCGTCCGGCCGATGGAGTCCCGCGTTGACGAAGAACTTTGGCTCATTCCCGGGAAGATAGAGCCGCGACCGGCGCGGGCGATCACGTTGAGGCGCGAGCGGCACACACGTGCGAGTCGGGCGCGCGTCACCGTCGCTCGTCACCCCGGCGCGGCGCAGCGCTGTCTCCACCCGCGCCGCGATCACAAACGGGAGAGCCCCAGTGTCGTCGACGCCGACTCGTGCATGCCGCACCGCAAGCGCGTCCAATACACCTTCGACGGTCGCCGTGATCGACTGCCCGTAGTAGGTGGCGACCTTGGATTCCACGTCGACGGTGCGACCACCCGACTTCCGCAGTTGGACGTTCACGTGCAGATCGGACCGCACGTCCTCACCCTTCCGTCCCGCCTCCGCGTGCCCAGGCATGTCGCTCCCGTCAACCCAGCGCGGCGAGGATCGCGTCGGTCATCTGCGTCGTCGTTGCGGCACCGCGCGCAATGGCGCTGGCCCCGCCGGGAAGCCGCAACATGTCGTAGGTCCGCGTCGCACCTTGTCGCACCACGGCCGCGACGGCATCGCGCACACGCTTCGCCGCATCGCTCTCGCCCACATGATCCAGCAACATCGCCCCACTCAGAATCATGGCGATGGGATTCACGATCGGCGGATCGAGCTCAGCGTACTTGGGCGCCGACCCGTGCGTTGGCTCGAACACGGCCACGTCGTCACCGATATTCCCACTGCAGGCGAACCCCAGTCCCCCGACGAGTCCGGCAAAGGCATCTGAAATGATGTCACCGAAGAGATTCCCCGCGACGAGCACGCCATAGTCTTCGGGGTTCTTGGTCAACCACATCATCTGGGCATCGATGTTGGTCGACCATCGCTCGATGTTGCGATACCGTTCGTGAACTTCGCGCGCGACGTCCTCCATCATGCCTGACGTCTCGCGCAGCACGTTGGGCTTTTCACACACCGTTACCGACGGGTACCCATGTTTCTGAGCGTACTCGAACGCGGCACCGACGATACGGCGACACGCTTGGCGCGTAAACACCCGTACGGACATGGCGAGGTCTTCCCCAGGGACCTCGGCGAACGGTCGGTATCTGGGATGCATCCCCAACGCATTGCGGACGACCTGCGGTGGATCTGTCCATTCGATCCCGGCGTACAGCCCTTCCGTGTTCTGCCGGAAGATCACCGCGTCGACCTTGGGCTCCTCGAACCCACCTTGGGGCACCTGTCGGATGAAGTTGAGCGGGTTCCCGAGAAACGAGCGGCAGGGACGAACGCAGACGTCGAGATTGAAGAGCTGCCGCATCCCAACGATGGGGCTGAAATACTCGAGACCCTTCCCCTGCAGCTCCGGCTTCAACTCCTTCTTGGCCTCTGCCTTCGGCTTCGACGTGATCGCACCGAACAGTCCGAGCTTGTGTGTCCGGAGTAGTTCGATCGTCCGCTCAGGCAACGGGTTCCCCTCGTTGATCCAAAACTCCCAGCCAATGTCCGCATGCACGTACTCCGCATCGAACCCCACCGCATCGAGCACCCGGATCGCCTCCGGAAGCACGGTCTGACCGATGCCGTCTCCCGGCATGCCGACCACCGTGTATTTCGCCATCTCGACCTCGTCCTCCCATCCTCTCGAGTTTTGCCAATGCAGCGTGGTGACTACCCAAGCCCCAATCGCTGTCGTACCTGATTCTCGATCCCGCCAGCCACGACCAACGCCTGCGGCACCGATCCAAGTGCCGGAAATCCGAACGACTCCTGCCCGAGTGTCAGCGTGCTCCGGGCGAAATCCACATCCACCGTGTCTCCCAAGATGATCGTGAGCTGCCCCTCAGCAATCTCTTCCGCACATTGTTCCCGCAAGCGTCGGACCAGCGCTGGACACTCGATACAAACGTATCCGTTGTTGTACGCGTTGCGGAGATACGTTTGCGAGAAGCTCCCCGCGATGACCAGCGGGATCTTCTTGGCCATGAGCGCCGTCGCCGCCTGCTCCCGCGACGAGCCCGTCCCGAAGTTCCACCCACCCACAAGGATATCCCCGCCCTCGACCCGCGATGCGAACGTCGGGTCGTAGTTCTCCATGACGACCCGGGCCATGTCCGCGGGCGTCATGTTCTCCCGGTATGTGTAGTCCTTCCCGTAAATGCCGTCGGTATTGAGGTTGTTCTGGGGCACGAAGACCAGGCGGCCGGATATCCGTTGCGGGAAGCCCTCGAGGATCGCCACTGCCTCTTCGCTGTTCATCGGCTGGGGAAGTTCGGCAAACCGACGCTCCGGGCTTTGACCCGCCGTCGGCCGCGGGCCGGCGATATACCCTGCGACAGCCGATGCAGCGACGACCGCGGGACTTGCCAGGTAGCATTGCGCATCCCTCGAACCCATGCGCCCCTTGAAATTCCGGTTCGTCGCGGAGATTCCGACTTCCCCAGGCTCCAGCAGTCCAGCACCGAGCCCGATGCAGGGTCCGCAACCGGGCGGAAGCGGCTTTGCGCCGGCGTCGAGCAAGGCACCCCACGCGTCGGTCTCCTGTGCGTCGTCCTCCACCTCCTTGCTCGCCGCCGAGATGTAGAACTCGACGTGCGGGGCAACCTGCTTGCCGCGAATCACGTGCGCCGCAGCCTCCAGGTCTTCCAACCGACTGTTCACGCATGACACGAGGTATGCCTTCTGGATCTGCACCCGCTCCGCCTGGATATCCGCTACCGACCGCATGAGTTTCACGGAATCGGGTCCGGACACGTGCGGACTCACGTCCCGCAGGTCGAGGTCGATACGCGCCGCGTAAGACGCGTCCTGATCCGGAGCCGGCGGCTCCGCTGCCCACCGCTCCAGATCGGCGTCCGTGAATCGTGAGACGCCGGCCTGATCAAGCACGTCCTTGCGGCGCCGTAAGTAGCGGAGCATGACGTCGTCGACCGGAAACCACCCGACCAGGGCACCCCATTCGGTCGTCATGTTGGCAATGCTCATGCGGGCATCGGCGCTCAAGCTCGCCACACCCGGTCCGGCAAATTCCACAGCGGCATTCAGCACTTCATCCTGGTTGTAGAGCCCACACAGCGTGACGATGACGTCCTTGCCGGTTGCCCCGTCTGTCAACTCGCCGTGCAACACCACTTGGACCGTCCGCGGGATCTGCCACCAGAACTCACCAGTGGCCCAAATGGCCGCGGCGTCCGTGCGAACCACCGGGGTGCCCAGGGCACCGAGCGCGCCGTACATGTTGGAGTGGGAATCCGATGCTACGACCAGCGCTCCCGGCACCACGTACCCGTGCGCCACCATGATCTGGTGGCCAATGCCCATGCCGGCCGGATAGAAGTC
>JAOTWK010000157.1 GCA_029862935.1 Gemmatimonadota bacterium
GGCCATCAGGGCCCCGATGGCCAACATCACCAAACGTCCCGCCCATCCCAGCATGTCCGAGGGGCCGGGACGCCCGAGATTGAGCAGCATGATGACGAACAGGAACAGCACCATGATCGCCCCGGCGTACACCAGCACTTGGATGGCCGCGATGAAGTGGGCGTCCAGCAACACGAAGATCGATGCCAACGCAAACAACGTCACCACCAGCCACAGCGCACTTGCCACGGCGCTTCGCCGCGTAATGCACAGGAAGCCAGAGAGGATGGCGACCCCCGCAAACACCCAGAATACAATCTCGACCTGGCTCACCGCTCACTCACCCTTGGCGTCCGAGGGATCCCACAGCGTCGACACCGGATACGTCTGCGCACAGAGACGCTCCAAGTCGTAGACGAAACGTCCCCGCTCGTATTCGGCGTTCTCGTAGTGCACGCCGACATGGATCGCTTCTTCCGGACAGACCTCTTGGCAGTACCCGCAGAACACACAACGGAACTCGTCGATCTCATAGATGAGGGGGTAGCGGTGTCCTGCCTCGTCTTCACCGGGCACGAGCTTGATGCAGTTGGCTGGGCAGATCTGGGGGCACAGGCCACACGCCACGCACTTGGCTCGCCCCTGCTCGTCGGTCAGCATCCGATGGGTTCCACGCCATCGCGGGGAAATGGACCAATCGCCCTGCGACTTCTCTTCTGGATACTGCATCGTCCACTTGGGCGCCACCAAGTGGCGGAACGTGATCGCAAGGCCTTGGAGGGTAGCCCGCAGATAGCTGATCTTGTCGGTGGGCCGCTTCATCACTTTGACCGCGATCGCCATTACATCCTCCCTTCGCGCTGGAGGCGCTGGCCCCAGATGAGACGGTCGCTGTCCAGTCCGTACAGCAGCGCCCCGCCCAGCACGAGGTTCACCACAAACAGGCCCCATGCGTACAGGCGTCCGTACTCCCATCCCATCGCATCGAACGTCCACACTGCCGCGGCCATGACCATCACGTAGGCCAATGCCACGGGAAGCAAGAACTTCCACCCGAGGGCCATCACTTGATCGAAGCGAAACCGAGGCAGCGTCCACCGAATCCAGATGTAGCAGAACACGAAGAAGAACGTCTTGCCGACGAACGATCCGAGCGTGAGCAGCCACTTCAGCGCACTCGGCTCTCCCTGATCCCATCGCGTGAACGGAATGTCCCACCCACCGAAGAACAACGTCGCCATGAGCGCGGACATCGTGATGAGCGCCCCGTACTCGGCCAGGAAGAAGATCGCGAACCGCATCGAGCTGTACTCGGTGTGATAGCCACCGACCAATTCACCCTCGGCCTCTGGCAGGTCGAACGGTAACCGGTTGTTTTCCGCCAATGCGGAGATCGCAAAGAACATGAAGCTCAGGGTGAGCGGGATGACGAGCCATGCCGAGCGTTGCTGCACCGCCACCACCTCGGTGAGACGCACGTCGCCGACGATGAGCAGAACCGGGATGAGGCTCAATCCGAGACCGATCTCGTAGCTCACCATCTGCGCGCTCGAGCGCAGCCCACCCAAGAAGGAATACTTGTTGCCCGACGACCAACCGGCAAACACGATCCCATAGACCGCCAGGCTCGACATCGCGAGGATGAACAGGAATCCGATGGGAAGATCCGCCACGATCATCGGGACGACACCCGTGTGCACGAACCGACCCAACACGGGCAGCGTGAAGTCGAACGACAACGGAAGTGGGGCGGCAAACGGGATCACCGCGAAGAGCAGCAGCGACGGAACGAACGCCATCGCGGGAGCGAGGAGGAACAGCGTCCGGTCGGCCTGCGCCGGTAACACCTCCTCCTTCACGAAGTTCTTGATGCCGTCGGCGATCGGCTGAAACAGCCCCTGCGGTCCAACCCGGTTTGGTCCTATCCGGTTTTGAATCCACGCTGCAACGCGACGTTCGAGCCACGTGACAAACGCGACTGCGAGCAGCAACACGCTGAACCCCACGGTCACTTTCAGTGAGCCCACCAACAGCAACCCCTTGAGTTCGGGCGTCATCGGCCCACCCTCGCCGTCTTCGCAGCCGTCAGCTCGGCGCCGCGGAGACCCAAGACCTCGTAGGACAGCCCTTCGAACGATGGCACGCTCGCCGCCAGCTGCTCAAACGCTTCGGCCGCACCGCTCAGCGGCTCGGCGATGTCCAACTCGTGCATCAGCTCGGCGAACACCCACCACGCCGGTCGCGCCATCCCGGGCGCGGGCTTGGCCTGAAAGTACCGCTGCACGCGCCCATCACAGTTGATGAACGTGCCCTCTTCCTCGGCCGTGTTGGCAACCGGCAGTACCACGTCGGCGGTGCGCGCGAGGTCCGGCAGCGCGGTCCCCAAGTAGATCACTCGTGCCGCGAGGGACAGGGCGTCCGACTCGAGGCCGCGCAAGTCGTCCCCCAGCACGATCACGAGCGCCGCGCTGTCGACCTCAGACGCCGCCGCGTCGAACTCCTCCGAGAATCCCAGCAACCGGGCCCCGGCCGCATTGGGCGCCCGCTCCTCGCGTAGGGCTAGGCCGGGGACTCCGGGGAGCGGGATCTCACTTGCCGCTCGCTCCACGCGGAACGCAGCAGTCGTCTCCAGCGAACGGACCACTTGCTGCAACAGGTAGAGTGCCTCGTTGGAGGTTGAGGGAGAGACCAATGCCACCGCCCGACCACTCGCCGCCTTCACGACCTCGGCTGCACGTGCCAATGCGTGATCCCAGTCGACCGCCATCAGGTGGCCTTGATCCGAGACGAGCGGGGCTTCGATCCGGTCACCGCGATTCATGGCGCGATACGTCAGCCGGCCGTGGTCGCACATGAAGTACCGATTGACGTCGAGATTGGAACGTGGCTTCACACGGACGACGCTGGGCGACCGGCTCTCGAGGTTGACATTGCAGCCCTGCGAGCAGCCGGTGCAGATACTCGGGGTCTTGTCCAGCTCCCAGGCACGTGCCTTGTGGAGGAAGTCCTTGGAGATCAGCGAGCCCACGGGACACAGATCGACGACATTGCCGGACCACGGATGATCCAGCTCTCGGTCGGGGTGGATCCCGATGAAGGCGCGGTCTCCCCGTTCACTCACATTGAGAACGGCTTCGTCTGCGACGTGATCCATGAACCGGACGCATCGCGTGCAGAGAATGCACCGGTTAGGCACGTACAACACGTCGCCGCCGAAGTCTTCGACCGGATTGAAACGCTTGGGAAACTGTGGTGAGTACCGTGTCCGCGCCTGCCCCTCCTGGAACACGTAGTCTTGGAGCTCACATTCCCCGGCCTGGTCACAGATTGGGCAGTCGAGCGGATGATGGATCAGTAAGAACTCCAGCACCCCTTGGCGAGCCCGCTTAGCTTCTTCGGAGCGATTGACGAGCACCGATTGGCCCTCGGCTACCGGTGTCGCGCACCCAATCTGGAGCTTCGGCGCTCCCTCGATCTCTACGAGACACATGCGGCATACGCCAGCAATGGGCAGTCCCGGGTGGTAGCAGTAATGAGGGACAAGAACGCCTGCCAGCTTCGCCGCTTCGAGGATCATGGTCCCCGCAGGCACCGTGACTTCGACGCCGTCGATCGTCAGTGAGACTGGGGGCCGGTCAGCCATATCGCTCACACCGCCACGGCGACCGGACGTCGCGCGCCGTTGATGTACGCCTCAAATTCGCCTCGAAACTTGCGGATCGCGCTACCGACCGGCGCCGCACAGGAGTCACTCAACACGCAAATTGTCTTCCCCGTCATCTGCTCGCCGATGTCGAGCAGCAGATCCAAGTCCTGCAAGGCACCCTCGCCAGCCAGGATCTTCTGGAGGATCCGCACTGTCCACCCCGTTCCCTCTCGGCACTGCGTACACTGGGCGCACGACTCATGCGCGTAGAACTTCGCGATGCGCATCATCTGGTACACCATGTCCGCACTGTCGTCGAAGACGATCATGCCCCCGGAGCCGAGCATCGTCCCCTTCTCCACACACCCCTCGTAGTCCAGCACACAGCCTTCCGCCTCTTCACGATTCAACACCGGGACCGACGACCCCCCCGGGATCACGGCCTTGAGCGTCCGGCCCGGCTGCATGCCTCCGCAGAGATCGTAGATGAGATCCTTCATGGGGAATCCCATCGTGACCTCGTAGTTGCCAGGCTTGGCAATGTGACCGCACACGCTCATCAGCTTGGTGCCCGTGCTCTTGGGATTCGAGAGGCAGAGCGACTTGTACCAGGCGGCACCTCGGTTGAGGATGTGCGGGACCGATGCCAGCGTTTCGACGTTGTTGATCGTGGTCGGCTTGCTGAACACGCCGACGGCCGCCGGGAATGGGGGCCGGATCCGCGGGTTCCCTCTCTTGCCCTCGATCGAGTTCATCAGCGCCGTCTCTTCGCCGCAGATGTACGCGCCCGCCCCACGGTGCACGTACATGTCGATCGCGACCTCGGAGCCCATGACACGCTTCCCGAGTGCGCCCCGGTCATATGCCTCTGCCAGCGCCCGCTCCATGATCGCGATCGCCTCGGTGAACTCACCGCGGATATAGATGTACACCGTTTCGGCACGGATTGCGTGGGCCGCGATCAAGCAGCCTTCGATCAAACCGTGCGGCGTCCACCGCATGATTTCACGATCTTTGAACGTTCCTGGCTCCGATTCGTCGGCGTTGCAGCAGAGATAGTGTGGCTGCGTCTTCTTCTTGGGCATGAAGTCCCATTTCACCCCCGCAGGAAACCCGGCTCCGCCCCGCCCGCGGAGGCCCGCCGCTTTGACTTCATCGATGACCGCCGGGGGCTCCATGGCGAGCGCCTTCTTCAGCGCCTCGTAGCCGCCACGCTGCACCCACCCATCGTAGCTCCGCGCTTCGGCGTCGCCGAAGTGCTCGCTCAACACCACGGTCTCGTTGGGATGCGGTTTATGCGGGTACCCCATCAGCCCCCTCCCGACCCACCAGCGCTCATCACTGATAGCCTTTCAGCAACTCCGGGACGGTCTCCGGCGTCACGTTCTCGATGAAATCGTCGTTGATCAAGAGGGGAGTGGCAAAGCCGCAGGCACCGAGGCACTCCACTTCGACAACCGTGAACCTGCCATCGGGCGACGTCGCGCCCAATTCCCTACATCCAGTGCGCTCGAGCAGCGCTTCGACAACCCCCTCCGCACCACACAGATTGCACGGCGTCGTCGTACAGACTTGAATGAAGTGCTTCCCCACGGGATGTCGGTGATACATCGTGTAGAAGGTGACGACACCTTCAACGTACGCCGGGGTCAGCCCCAACACCTCCGCCACCTCGACCATAGCCTCTTCGGAGATCCATCCCCTCTGCTCCTGGATCATCCAAAGCGCCGGCAAGAGGCCCGCTTGCTTCGTCGGATACCGCTGGAGAACACGATCGAGCTCGGCCCGGCGCTCTCCGGTGAAGACGGGCTCGTAGGCAGTTGCTTCGTGCATCACCTGGTGCGTTCTCCTCTCCACCCCATCGACCGCCTCAGCGATCGATCTCTCCCATCACGATGTCGATGCTTGCATTGATGGCGATCATGTCAGCGAACAGGTGCCCCTCCGCCATCTTCGGGAGGGCGGCAACGTTCAACAGGGACGGCGGTCGGATGCGCCAGCGCACTGGCTTAGCCGTCCCGTCGGAGACGAAATAGTACCCCAACTCCCCTTTCCCGTTCTCGATGGAGAAGTACACTTCCCCGACCGGCGCCGGCACACCCTCCATGACCTGCTTGAAGTGGAAGATCATCGCTTCCATGTCCGACATCGCGGCCGTCTTGGGCGGCAGGATCACGCGCGGGTCGTCGACGTTCAGCGGACCATCTGGAAGCCGCGCCACCGCCTGTTCGAGGATCCGCACGGACTGCCGCATCTCTTCCATGCGCACGAGGTAGCGGTCGTACACATCCCCGTGCTCGCCGATGGGAACGTCGAAGTCATAGGTCTCATAGTCCAGGTAGGGCCGGTCCTTGCGGACATCGTATGCCACGCCACTGGCACGCAGCATGGGGCCGGATAGCCCATAATTGATCGCCTCTTCTGCCGTCATCGGTCCGATGCCCTGCGTGCGGCCGATCCAGATCGCATTCCGCATGAGGAGCCGATCGACCTCGTCCAGCACCGAGGGGAAGAACGCGCAAAACGCCCGTAACTCGCCCTCGAAGCCTTCGGGAATGTCGGCCATCATGCCGCCCACCCGGGTGAGACTCGTCGTCAGGCGAGCACCAGTCCACGCTTCCTGGAGATTGTAGACCTTTTCCCGTTCCTGGAACGTCCACAGGAAAGGCGTAAAGGCACCGATATCGATCGCCGTCGTACCAAACCACACGAGATGCGAAATGATGCGACTCAATTCGCACGCAATGACCCTGAGGACCTTGCAGCGCTCGGTAATCTCGATCCCCATGAGCTGCTCGGCCGCCATGGCAAGCCCCACGTTGTTCGCCATGGGTGCCAGGTAGTCCGTACGGTCCGTGAGCGGGATGATCTGATTGTAGTGGCGATACTCTCCGAGCTTCTCGAAACCAGAGTGGAGATAGCCAATGTGGGGGACGACCCGTTTGACCACCTCTCCGTCGAGCTCCACCACCAGCCGAAGCACGCCGTGCGTCGCCGGATGCTGCGGCCCGACGTTGAGGAGCATGTGTTCCGCGTCAAGATCTGGTTCCCGCGACCCGGACGGATCGGTGACGCCCAGCGGAATCCGGGTGGGGTGCCCAGCAGCGTCGACCCCAGATGTAGCGAGATCGAGCTCGACCGTGCGGGGCTCAGTCATCGGACGACTCGACGGGCTCGGGGATCTGGCCACGCTGGCCACGCTCCAGACGCTCGCGCATCTCCGCAGGCAGCGAATATTGCGTCTCAGCGATGGAAAGCTCTTCCATCGAGTAATGCGCTTCGGGGTTCGCCGCGAGCGCTTGACGAACCTGCTCGGAGCGCGAAAACCGTCCGCGAAGCGGGAAATCCTTTCGGAGGGGATATCCCTCCGCGTAGGTCTCCCACATGAGGAGGCGACGGAGATCGGGATGGTCCTGGAACCTGATCCCGAACATGTCGTACACCTCACGCTCCAGCCAATTTGCCGCTTGCCACAGCGGCATCACCGAATCGACGGTCAGAGGTTCAGCCTTCCCCAGTTCGACCTTGACCCGCAATTCCGCGTTCCGCGTGAGAGACCGAAGCTGATACACGACCTCGAGGGGACGTTCGGCATCGCGATATTCGACGGCCGTGAGGTCTACCAAGAAGTCGTAGTCTTCGCCCGGCGTCTCCTTCAGCCAGCGGAGAATGTCGCGAACCCGATCACGGTGTACGTACACGATCGTCTGACCGCACGACACTGACGCCCGCCCCACACTGTCGCCAAACTCGCGCCTGAGCGGCTCGATTGAGGGATTCACGATACCTACGCGGATCTCGTCTGGTGGATCGAGTTGCCGAACGGCTCCGACAACTCATCGACGAGGCGGGCCGGAATGCGGAGGCCGCCGTGCACCACCTGTTCTTCGTCGCGGAGCGCGGGGTCCGCCAACGTCTCGCCTTTCACCTTCTTGTGCAGCAGTAGAATGCCGTACAACAGCCCTTCGGGTCTGGGCGGACACCCTGGAACGTACACGTCGACAGGCACCACCGTGTCGATTCCCTGCGTCATGGCATACGTGTCGAAGATCCCACCGGTGGACGCGCAC
>JAOTWK010000158.1 GCA_029862935.1 Gemmatimonadota bacterium
TCGAAAGCCGTTCCAACACGGCCAGCGGGAATGCCCGCCAGCTGCGGTGGACACTGCACACCGGCGGCGAGTCCGGCATGGTGTACGCCGTGGGGAGGGACATGACTGCGGTTGCCCAGGCGGAAGATCGATTCCGTCTGGCCATCGAGGCGTCCCCTGTCGCGATCGTCATGACCGACGCTACTGGCAAGATCGTACTCGTGAATCAGGAGACCCAGCGCCTGTTCGGATACGGCGCCGCCGAGCTCCTGGGACAGTCGGTCGAAGTCTTGGTGCCAAGTGAGTTGCGAGGTGTCCATGTCGCCCACCGCGATAGTTTCACCGATGCCCCTGGGCACCGACCGATGGGCCACAAGCGCGACCTCGTCGCACGCCACCGCGACGGTACGGACTTTCCGGTCGAGATCGGCCTGAGCCCAGTCAAGACCCAGCAGGGACCGGGTGTTCTGGCCACCGTCGTGGACCTCACAGCGCGCGTGGAAGCCGAGGCGGCACAAATGAAGCTGATCAGCCAACTGCAGACAGCGCTGAACGAGGTCAAGACATTGCGCGGGTTCATCCCGATCTGCGCCAACTGCAAGAAGGTTCGCGACGACGCCGGGTTCTGGCAGAGTGTCGAGACGTACGTGTCGGCGCGGACGGATGCGGATTTCAGTCATCACGTTTGTCCCGAGTGCGGCCCCAAGCTCTACCCGGAGTTCTGGGATCCTGAGCCCAACGCATGACGGTGACTCCGCTGCGCCATGCCCGCTGACCGAACCTTCATGCGACCACGCGTGAAGCTTCTGAGTCACGAGTTGGTCGAACGGATCGTCACCGAGGCCCGTACGCTGCTGTGCACGGTGGGTGTGGAAATCCACAACACCGGCGTGCTGAGTCTCCTGGGTGACCATGGTGCTGAGGTCCGCCGGGATGACAACCGGGCCATCCTGACTGACGACATTCTCGATGGCGCGCTCACCAGCGCGACCGACGGCTTCCATCTCTACGACGTCGTCGGCACGCGTGCGTACGATCTCCGCGGTGACAATGTGCACTTCACCCCGGGCTCGGCGGCGATCCAGGTACTGGACTACAACCAGCGAATATCGCGACCGCCGACCAGCGCCGATTACGCGGCCTATGTGAAAATCGTTGGACAACTCGAGTCCATTGCGTTCCAGAGCACCGCGATAGTCCCCAGCGACGTACCCCAACAGATGTCCGACAGCTACCGCTTGTTCTTGAGTCTCCTGCTTGGCGAGAAACCGGTCGTCACCGGCGCGTTTACGATTCCGGCCTTCGAGGTGATGCGGGATCTTCAGATCGCGGTGCGTGGTTCAGAGGACGCGCTCGTCCGAAAGCCCCTCTGCATTTTCTCTTGTTGTCCCACCGCACCGCTCAAGTGGAGTGACGTAACATCGCAAAACGTCGTCGATTGCGCCCGCTCTGGCATTCCTGTCGAATACATCTCGATGCCGCTCACCGGCTTCGTGGCACCGGTCACGATTGTGGGCACCCTGGTGCAGCATACGGCGGAAACCGTGAGCGGCATCGTGATTAGCCAACTCACGAATCCGGGCGCACCGGCATTGTACGGCGGATCACCGGCGGTGTTCGACATTCGCTATGAAACCACACCCATGGGGGCGATCGAGACCATGATGGTGGAGTGCGCGTACAGTCAAATCGGGAAACACCTCGGGCTTCCGACCCAGGCATACATGGGTTTGAGCGATGCCAAGCTACTGGACGCCCAGGCAGGGCTGGAAACCTCCCTCGGCGCAGCACTCGCAGCCCTCGCCGGCGTGAACAGTGTTTCCGGACCCGGCATGCTCGACTTCGAGAGCGGTTTCAGTCTGGAAAAGCTGGTGCTCGACAACGAAATCTGCGGTATGGCGCTTCGGCTCGTCGCCGGTGTCGAGCCGCGGGACGACTTCCCGGCTCTGCCACACTTCGAGGAGCTGCTCCACGAACAGCATCTCCTGATCTCCGATCACACGCGCAAGCATCTGCGCGCCGAGCACTACTTCCCGGGAGCCGTCATCGACCGCGCCAACCGCGCGCGGTGGCAGGAAGAAGGGAGCACGACACTGGGAGAGCGCGCCCACCGTCGAGTCGAGGAGCTTCTCGACCGATACATTCCGTCGACACTCTCCGACGACATTCAGCGAGAGTTGACGCGCCTCATGCAGGCCGAGGCCAAACGGCACGGGCTCGACACCCTGCCCGCCGTCTCACGGTGAGTCAGACCTTCACATTCACCGCCGCGGAGGTTTCACCGTCCAGAACGGCGGTCCTCGAGCACCTCGGCATGCCGACGGACGTCGCCCTTCCTGAACGAATCGAAGAGCTCTATACGACTGCCGAGCGCATGCTCGTGCAGGCCGTGGAGCCTCGGGGTATCGTCGCCAGTATCTCTGTCCAAGACTTTGCGACCGTGTACCATGGCGAGGGACTCAACGAGCCGACGTCGGTGGTTGCCGACATCTTCCCCCGTGCCGATCACCTTGCGCTCTTTACGGTCACGCTCGGTGAGGTAACTGGGAGCCTCATCACCGAAGGGTTTGCGACGCATGAGTTCGCGCTCGCCTGCGTGCTCGACGCGATGGCGTCCGAGAGCGCGGACCACGCTGCCGAGCATGCCGAGCGGCGCTTCGAGAGTGGGTTGCGAGATCGGGGTTGGAGTAACCCAGATGGCGGTGTGTTGCGGTACAGTCCAGGCTATTGCGGCTGGGATGTCACCGGTCAGAAACGGCTGTTTCAGTACCTCTCACCCGAGCGGATTGGTGTGACGCTCACAGACAGTTGCTTGATGCAGCCGCTCAAGTCGGTCTCAGGAGTGATCATCGCGGGACCGAAAGAGATCCACCGATTCCCACCGACCTATTCCTTCTGCAGTCGGTGTGAGACCCAGGAGTGCCGCGACCGGATCGTCGCGCTATTGGCTCGTTGATTGCGCCTTTGCCCGCCGGGTCGCCAAGACGCGCGCGACTCTTCGGTGCGCGGCGTGGAACGGTGATTCGCGGCGGGACCGCGCCTCGTTGAAGATCTCGGTCAGAGTGGTCTCGAAGCCACGGATGCGCTCGCGGACTTGCTGAGGATCGTGTCCGGTCCCGAGCAGAGGGAGTGCCGTCGCGCCACCGGCATTGATCACGTAGTCCGGCGCGTACAAGATGCCGCGCTCGTGCAGGCGTTCTGCGTCTGCTTCTTCGCCCAACTGATTGTTCGCCGACCCGGCGACGATGCGACACGCCAAACGCGGAATCGTCTCCGCATTGAGCGTCGCACCGACTGCGCAGGGCGCATACACGTCACACTGCGTCCCGTAGACCGCATCGCTCGCCACACACGCTGCGCCCAACGCCTTGCCGAGTCGCGTCACCTTCGGATCATCACTGTCGGAGAGGAGCACGATGGCCCCTGCCTCGGACAGCATTCGGGCGAGCGGCTCCCCCACATCGCCCACTCCCTGCACCAAAACGGTACGTCCTTGCAGCTCGTCCGAATTGAACACGTGCCGCAACGCGGCCCGCAGCCCGCTGTAGACGCCGAGCGCCGTGTACGGGCCCGGGTCGAGCAGCTGGCCGGTGGTGCGGTCGTAGCCATGGACGTGCTCGGTTTCCTCGCCGATCACGGCCATATCGTTCGGAGTGCTCCCGAGGTCGGGGCCGCACGCATAGAGGCCGCGCAACGACGCGATGAGGGCGCCGAACCGGCGCAACAGGCCGCGGCGGTCCTCTCCTGTGAGCGGACGCGGCACGGCCAGCACGCTCTTGCCTCCACCCAAATCGAAGCCGATCGCGGCCCACTTGTGCGTCATCCCCTCGGCCAGTCGCATCGCGTCGCGGAGTCCATCCGTCGGAGTCGGATAGCTCTTGATGCGGCACCCCCCCATGGCAGGACCGAGTGTCGTGTCGTGAATCGCGACGAAGATCCAGGTCCCGGTGGGCTGGTCGTAGGTGGTCACCACAGCCTCGCCGACCCACTGTTCGATGAGCGTCTGCATGGACCTCAAGGTACGCCGCGGAACGCGCGCAGCAAGCGGGCCCTGGTGCCGTCGCGGGCGGAGGCGGTAAATAGTGGGAGTCGCCATCGCCCGTCCGAACCTCAGGAACCGATATGTCGCTGATCGAGATCTCGAACGCCGTGATGACCGGGGATCACGCCCGGGTGGGGGAACTCACGCGCCGCCTGATCGCGGACGGCACCGACCCCAAGACCATCCTGGATGACGGACTCATCGCCGGGATGAATGTCATCGGCGAGCGGTTCCGGGTGCATGAGATCTTCCTGCCGGAGGTGCTGCTCGCTGCCAAAGCGATGTACGCCGGCATGGACCTGCTCAAGCCGCTCTTGATCCGCGATGGCATCCCATCCATCGGCAAGGTGGTGATCGGGTCTGTGCGTGGCGATCTGCACGACATCGGCAAGAACCTCGTCGGCATCATGCTCAAGGGCGCGGGGTTCGACGTGATCGACTTGGGTCATGACGTGTCGCCCGAGAGGTTCGTACGCACGGCACAGACCGAGAACGCGGTGGTGATCGGCATGTCGGCACTCCTCACGACCACAATGCCCGTCATGCGGGAAGTGGTCGATCTGGTGCGGGCAGAAGGTCTGGACGAACGGATCAGCACCATCGTTGGTGGTGCCCCGGTCACGGAGGCATTTGCGAAGGACATTGGCGCCGACGCGTATGGATTCGACGCGGCCAAAGCTGTGGTGGTGGTCAAGGATCTGATGGGGCGACCCTGACGTGAGACCGCTCCTCGAGCGTCTCACGTCTGGAGGCGTCTTGGTCGGCGACGGGGCGATGGGCACCCTGTTGTTCGAGCGAGGGCTCAAACCCGGCGAGGCGCCTGAAGCCGCCACGCTCTCCCATCGATACGTCTTGGTGGAGATTACCGCCGCCTACGTTGCAGCGGGTGCAGACCTCGTCGAAACGAACACGTTTGGGGCCTCACCCTTGAAGCTCGCGCTGTCCGGCCTCGAAGAACGCCTCGTGACCCTCAATGTCGAAGCCGTACGCATAGCGCGCGAGGTGGCGGGATCCCGTGCATACGTCATCGGCTCCTGCGGCCCGAGCGGCAGGCTACTCGAACCGTACGGGGACACCGAAGCGGTGGCCGTCTACGACAGCTTCCAGGCACAAGTCGCCGTGTTGGCTGACGAGGGCGTGGATGGCATCTTCGTCGAGACGATGACTGATCTTGGCGAGGCCAAACTCGCGGTCACCGCGGTCAAGGACACGTGGCCCGAGATGCCTGTCGCAGCCCTGATGACCTTCGATCCAACCCCGCGAGGCTTCTTCACCATCATGGGTGTGAGTGTAGAAGCGGCGGCCGAAGCACTGGCCGACGCAGGCGCCGACGCCGTGGGATCCAATTGTGGGAACGGCATCGAGCACATGATCGAGATTGCAGCGGAGTTCCGTCGACACACCGATCTTCCGCTGGTGATCCAGCCGAACGCCGGACTCCCGCGCACCACCAACGGCAAGATCGTGTACGACGAAACGCCCGAGTTCATGGCCGAGAGAGCACGCGAGTTGGTTCGCCACGACGTGAGCGTGATTGGCGGGTGCTGCGGGACGACCCCTGAGCACATTGCTGCGGTGCGAAAGGTGGTGGATGGGGGGTAAGGGGAGATGGGGCAGGAGGGGAGAGCAGCGGCAGGGCGGCAAGGTAACGGCGGCAGGGCGGCAGGAGAACGGAAGCGGCGGGGGTGGAGGGGAAGCTGATAGCTGACGGCTGATGGCTGGCAGCTGAAGACTGACAACTGAGAACTCACGATCGTGGAACTGACCCTTCTCGACTGGCTCGTCATCCTCGCCTACCTGGCACTCGCGTTTGCGATCGGGTTGGCATTCCGTGAGCGCGCGGGGCGTAGTCTCTCCGAGTACTTCCTCTCGGGCCGCTCCCTTCCCTGGTGGATCGCCGGCACCTCGATGGTGGCCACGACGTTCGCTGCGGACACGCCTCTCGCCGTGACGAGCCTCGTCGCCCGTCACGGGCTCGCTGGTAACTGGTTCTGGTGGGCCTTCGCGCTGGGCGGGATGATCACGGTCTTCGTGTACGCGAGACTCTGGCGCCGCGCAGAGGTCCTCACCGACGTGGAGTTGGTCGAGCTCCGCTACGGCGGGAAACCGGCGGCGTTCCTCCGCGGCTTTCGCGCCCTCTACATCGCGTTGCTCGTAAACGCCATCATCATCGGGTGGGTCACCGGCGCCATGGTGACGGTGCTCCAACAAACCGTGTTTGCGGGACAAGAGGCCGGCTCCGGTGCCAACGAATGGATCCTCATCGTGGTCCTGCTCGCCGTCGTGGGCGTGTACGCCACGCTGTCGGGGTTGTGGGGCGTCGCAGTCACAGACTTCGTGCAGTTCATCCTCGCGATGGTCGGCTCGATCGCTTTGGCAGTGATCGCCGTGAAGCACCTGGGCGGCATGGGAGCCATGCGCGCCGAAGTGGCGGCAGCTTTCCCGGAGGGCGAAGAGGTGTTCCGGTTCCTTCCCGACTTCACGGCCGCCGACCCGTGGATGCCACTCAGCATCTTCTTCATCATGCTGTTCGTCCAGTGGTGGGCCTCGTGGTACCCCGGCGCCGAGCCGGGGGGTGGCGGCTACGTGGTGCAGCGTATGGCGTCTGCCAAGGACGAGCGCCACTCCGTGCTTGCGACGCTGTGGTTCCAGATCGCCCATTATTGCGTGCGCCCGTGGCCCTGGTTGATCGTCGCTTTTGCCGCGCTGGCCATCTATCCGGAACTCCGCACCGCGGACGACCCAGGCATCGGCTACCCGAGCGTGATCCGTGACTTGGCGCCTCCGGGCCTCCGTGGTCTCATGCTCGTCGCGTTCTTCGCGGCCTTCATGTCAACGATCTCGACCCAGATGAACTGGGGTGCTTCGTATCTCGTCAGCGATTTCTACAAGCGCTTCGTTCGGCCGAACGCGGACGATCGACACCTGACCCGCGTCTCGCGCGCCGCGTCGGTCCTCGTCCTCGTGGTGGGAAGCGTGGCCGCGTGGTTCATGCGAGACACGTCCGTCGACGAGGCGTGGAAGTTCCTTGCCGCCTTGGGTGCGGGAACCGGCGCGGTGTTCATGCTGCGCTGGTTCTGGTGGCGCATCAATGCCTGGACCGAGATCGTCGCGATGGTCGCATCCCTCGTGGCATTCGGCGTGGTGAGCCGCTTCATCGAAGCCAACGAATACCGCTTGGCCGTGGTTGCGGCATTCACGATCGTGGCCTGGATCGTGGCGACGTACGTGACACGACCGGAGCGCAGGGAAACACTCGAGGCGTTCTACCGCAAAGTCCGCCCGGCGGCGTATGGCTGGCGACCGATCGCTGACTCGCAGCCCGAGACACAACCTGATCGCCATCTGGGACTTTCCCTGGTTGCAGCCCTGCTCGCGGCGGGAATCGTGTACCTCACGCTGCCCACCATTGGCTTGTTCCTGTTTGGAGAGATCGGGAAAGCCGCGACTACCCTGGCGGGCGCCGTCGTGTGCGCCTTGGGGGTGATTGCGGTGCTCAAGCGCATCGGCTGGGAAGGTGTGGTACGGTGATGTCTTAGTAGCGCCCTTCCTCGATCGCGACCCGACTCATGAGCTCGAGAAGCTCAGGCTTCACCCTGGGAGCGACTGAGCACGCCGAGCTCAGGATATAGCCGCCGCCAGGCTGTGCCACGCGCAGCC
>JAOTWK010000159.1 GCA_029862935.1 Gemmatimonadota bacterium
GCTGCTGTACGATCCGGCCCGGAGCGACGAAGGCCATATGGCCCGCGCGGTCCGCGAGCATTGCGTTGAGCGTGGAGTGTCGGTGCGGATGAACTACCCGTATCGAGGCACCGCCGATGGCTTCACGACGCATTGCCGCAAGCGCTTTCCCGCCCGGCGGTATCTCGGTCTCGAGATCGAGCTGAACCAGCGTATTGTGCGGAGCCGCCGGACGGTGACGGCCGTGCTCGATGCCATCGTGGGCGTCCTGGAAGGATGAGCCTGCCGGTACGCGGCCGGGGTCAGAGGCTGTCCGTCACCTCAGGGACCGCCGGGGCACCTCCCACATGCCGCCAGAGAAACGTCGCCCGCGCCATGCGGTCCTCGATGTCTTCGACGTACCCCCAGTAAGCAGAACTCTCCACGCCGGGGTGCCACCGACTCGGCCGAGGAAGGCTCGCCGCGAGCTGCGCGGCTTCGTGCTCGGTGAGAAACACGGCCGGCTTGCCGAAGTACCGCTGCGCCGCCGCCTCGGCTCCGTACACACCGGGCCCGAATTCCACCACGTTGAGGTAGATCTCCAGCATTCGCCGTTTGGTCAGGCTTCGCTCGAGTTGCCGGGTGAGGATCAACTCCCTGAGCTTGCGAAGCGGGCTCCGGGAAGGCGAGAGCCAGAGGTTTTTGGCGAGTTGCTGCGTGATCGTCGAGGCGCCCCTCGGCGCCTCCCGTTCCGCGAAGGCCTCCCGAAGAGCAACCTTGATCTCTGCTGTGGAGAACCCGTCGTGGGAGAAGAACTCCATGTCTTCGGCGGACACTGCAGCGCGCTTGAGATGCGGGGAGATGGCCTCGCCGGGAACCCAGCGCCACTCCACCCGGTCCGACTGGCCCGCCGCTCGTCGCTGGGCTTGGTAGCGCTCGATGAACGACGTCGTCTTGGGGTTGGTGCGGGCCAGCGCGGCGACGTCGGGCCACGAGACGACCTCCACGACCACCCAACCCGCGACCGCGATCAGAACAACGACCAGCGCGCCGAGCGCCAAGCTACGCCACCGCGACGGGGGCCTCCGGCATTGCGACGTCAGGGACGACCGGCTCGGTGCGTGCCACGAACACAGCAGCCGTCAGGTCACCAGCCACGTTGAGGGTCGTGCGACACATATCCAGGATGCGGTCCACACCAAGGATGATAGCGATGCCTTCGGCCGGGACGCCAACCGTAGCGAGTACAACCATCATGAGTGGCAAGGAGCCGCCGGGAACTCCGGCCGTGCCCACAGCGGTGAGCACCGACAAGACCAACACGACCACCTGCTGTGCGAGAGTCAAGTCGACGCCAAAGACCTGCGCGAGGAACAGCACAGTCACCCCCTCGTACAGGGCCGTGCCGTTCATGTTCATCGTCGCGCCGAGCGGCAGCACGAATCCCGCAATGGTGGGCGGGACACCAAGCTGATGCTCAGCCACGGCAATCGTGGTCGGGAGCGTCGCATTGCTGGAGCTGGTCGAGAAGGCCGTGATGAGGCTCGTCCGGCTTCGATGCCAGAACTCGATGGGATTCATGCCGCCGAACACTCGCACGAGGAGTGACAAACTCACACCGCCGTGGACCAACAGACCCACCACCACCACGACCACGTACCACCCCAGCTCGCCCAGGAGGTGCCACCCGAACCGCGACGTCACGCCAAAGATGAGGGCGAACACGCCGTACGGAGCGAGCTTCATGGCGAACTCGATGATCACCATGACGACATCGGCCAACGCCCCGACGACACCGAGCATCGGTTGGGCGCGATCGTTGGGGAGCCGGATCAACGCCGCACCGAAGACGAGCGCGAAGAAGATCACCGCCAGCATATCCCCCGCGGCGGCGGCCTGCACTGGATTGCGCGGGATCATGTTGACGAACGTGCTCACACCGAATCCCACACCGCCTCCCAATTGCATGCCCTCCGCCTGACCCTGGTAGGTCGCCAGCAGATCCTGGCGCGTCGCCTGGTCGATCCCTCCTCCCGGGTCGAACACGCTGACCAATACGAGGCCCACCACTGTGGACAGCGCCGTGGATGCAAGAAAATACGCCAGCGTCTTTACACCGATACGGCCGAGCCGACCGACGTTGCCGATCCCGGCGACGCCCAGGGTGAGTGAGGCAAACACCAACGGCACGACCGTCATAAACAGCATCCGCAGGAACACCTGGCCGACGGGGTTCGCCACGTTCGTGTTTACCCAGACGAGCCACGTGGCACCGCCGGCCGCCGCGTTCACCGCAGTGCCGGTAAGTGCGCCGGCCAAGAGACCCACGACGATCTTGGTGTGGAGCTTCACGCCTGGTGCGTCGTCATTCGCCGCCCGAGCCTGATGACGGCTTTCGCAGCGCCATAAGGAAGAACTTCCCCGCAAAGAAGAGCACGATGCCCCACGTCAGTCCCAGCATGATCCAGGCAGAGAGCGTCATCGGACCGCCTTGGTCTTGCGGTGCCATGCAAGCCAAACCAGAAAGGCACACCCCAAGAACACGAGAAGAAGGAGGAATCGTGTCATGTCCTGCACGAATCCGTGGGTGAACCGCCCACTGGCATCGAACCACTGGTAGCCGCGGTCCCCGACGTGGAGGACCTTTCCAACCACGCTGTCGCCCGCGAACGGCCAGCCCTCCCCTGCGAAGACCGATCGCACCGCGTCGCCCCACCGTCCCGCTGGCTTCAGGATGGCACCCACGAAGACGGTCAGGATGAACATCGGTGTCACGTACCGGATCACGAGACGGAAGACCGTGGGGATGCGCATGTCCGCCCCTCGCGTGATCTCCGTCCAGCCCCGGTCGATGCCGAAGATCCATGCGAAGATGATCGCCTCGCCGAGGGCGAACAGCACGAGCGCGAACGTCCCACTCCAGAAGTCGAATTCGTCGAACGCGCCGCCTGGATAGAGCCACACGCAAACGAAGCCCAAGCCCAACGTCGCGACACCGAATGCCACGGCGGATCGGGTGCGTTGCATCTCGAACTCATCCTGCAGAAACGCGAGAATGGGCTGTCCCATGGCGAGCGAAGAGGTGATGCCGGCAAAGAACAGCAGGCCGAACCACAGCGCACCGGCAAAGGGCGCAAACCACCCCCACTGGTTGAACAGCGCCGGAAGGGCGAGGAATCCGAGGCCGAACCCCGAGCCGCCGGCCGTGGCCGCCTGGACGGCATTGAGCCCGAGGTACGCCGTCGCTACCGGAATCAGGATGGACCCACCGAGGATCACCTCGACGAACTCGTTCATCCATCCGGCCGAGGACGCGTTCAAGGCAATGTCCTGATCGCGCCCAAGGTACGCCGCGTAACAGTGGATGGATCCCATGCCCACCGACAGCGTGAAGAAGACCTGCCCCGCCGCAGCGAGCCACGTACTGGGATCTACCAGACCCCTCACCTGGGGTTGCCAGACGAAGTTGAGGCCCACGAGCGGGCTCTGCACCACGCCCGGATCCTCAGGAGTGAGCGTCAGGGCTCGCACCGCCAGGATGCCGGCAAAGAGCAGCAAGAGCGGCATTCCGATCTTGGCAGCGATCTCGATGCCCTTCGCCAGGCCGCGGGAGAGAATCCACACATTGAGCCCGAGTGTGACCAGGAACCACCACACCGCTTCCCCAGGAATCGCCGTGACCCGCCCGGCTTCCATCCCGAGGTACCGTGGGAAAAACTCCGTCGGCACCACCGACTGGAATGTGCCAACGAGCGAGTGCCACACGTAGGCGAGGGTCCAACTCTCGATGTAACAGTAGTAGGCCGCGACCGTGAGGTTGGTGAACAACCCGAACACGCCCACGTACTTGAGCCACCGGGCGCGCCCTAATCGATCGAACATTCCCGGCGGCGAATGGTGACCGAACTGCCCGCCGTGTCGGCCTATCGCCCACTCCACCCAGAGGAGTGGGATGCCCATGAGCACGAAAGAGACGAGGTAGGGAAGAAGAAACGCGCCGCCGCCGTGCTGCGCTGCCTGGGCCGGAAAGCGCAGGAAGTTCCCGAGTCCGACGGCGTTGCCCGCCATCGCCAGGATGAGCCCGACCCTGGTACCCCAGCGATCTCGACTGGACACGACCCAAACGTCTTTCCGCCCGGCGGAAGCGGGCCGCACATGGAAGGCCACAAGTCTACGGGGGGCGGGATGGAAGTCAATGGGCTCCCATCCCGCACCGGCGCTCCTCTCGCCACCGACTCGGCGTGGGATATATTGCCCGTTCCATCCCACCAGGAGCCGTGTCATGGGCGCCCCCGTCGTGCACTTCGAGTTGTGGTCGCAGTACCCCGACAAGCTCGCCGCGTTCTACCGCCAGGTATTCGACTGGGACATGAACTTTCTGGAACAGATGAACTACCACCTCATCGAAGCAGGCGAAGGCGGTATCGGTGGTGGAATCATGAAGCCGCAGCAGGGACCCTGGCCCGGGAACATGGCCTTCTACATCAGCGTGGACGACATCGAGAAGTACAAGGCACGCGTACTCGAGGCGGGCGGGAAGGTCGTCGTGGAACGACAGGAGGTACCGGACATCGGCACGTTTGCGCTGTTCGCTGACCCCGACGGACGCGTGCTGGGTATCTGGCAGCAGTAGCGCGCGCCGACGGCCCAGATCGGGCCTCCGCTATCGGCCCGACGTCGCCACAATCCCGGCCGCAGTACCGGCAACGGCGATCGCCGTGCGCACCGCATCCGCCAGTTCCTTGGTGGCCTGCCCCTCCATGCTCTGAGCCGTCAGGCGCTCGAGCCGCTGCTTCCGATCCTTGAGGCGTTTCTTGTCGAACACGTGAGCGAGGACCCCCGTCGCGTGGGTGAGGGCCACCAGTACCGCCGTCCGCGTGTCCACGTCGGCGGAGTAGGAAAAGACGATCTGCTTCAGCCGCTTCACCAGTTCGCGCCTCGGCCTGCCGTCGCGCTCCGGATACACCGTATGCGGAAACACGAGGAGCACCTTGGTATCGATGCGCCGCAGTATTCCCTGCTTCACGAGCCCTTCGGCCACACGCGCCTTGAGTCGCCGCAGGCCGGCGAACTTGGTGATCCACGTCTTTGGTGGCACCGGCCGCTTCGCGGTCGCGACCATCTCGAGGCACTCGTCCAGCAATGGATCGCCGACGGCGCGGTTCTCCATCACCGTCACCAGTTGCTTGCCGTTCTGCCCCTCGACTGCAAGGCGTCGATCGAGGAGCAGCTCTGCCAGCAACGCCGCCCCGACGCCGAACTGGTACTGGAGGCCTGTGTACGGTGTGCCCTTTTTCCGATCGAGCGCCAGCAGCATGACGTCCTCATACAGGAACAGCGGCCTGCGTTCCATCATGGATCCATCCTTTTCCGGAAGCTCACCTTGGTGATTCGTCCGGCTGGCCCAGCCAGCCAACCCGCGGCGGGACCGGCAAACCCAAGCCCCCAGTAGCCAAGCGTGTCGAGCGGCCACCACCGCGCGCCGTGATCCACCGAGTAGCTCGCGCCACCAGGACCCACCGCCACCAGTATTGGCGGGCGGGCATCAGGAACGTACGCCACACCGTAGACCGCGCCGGGGAACGTCGGAGCGCCGGCAGAGCGCCACGTGAGGCCCCCGTCGCTGGTGGCGGCCACGCGGGCCGAGTCCGCCAGTGACTGGCCGATCTCTCCACCCGCAGCCGCACCCTGACGCGCGTCCGCGAATGCCACGGACGTGATCCCGGCCGCCTCACCGGCAACGACCGGTGTCTCGGCTGCCGTCCACGTGCGACCGCGATCTCGAGTCTCGAGGATCCGGGCTCGCGAGGCGTTCCCAGTCCCGATCCATCCGTCGCTCGTGCCGCGGACGATGACACATGTCCCGCTCGCGGCAAAGCTCCCCTCACCCGGGAGAGCGGGAGGGAGGTGTTCGGGCGGCACCCGTTCCCACCGCCTCCCGTCTTCGGTCCGCATGATGATGAATTGCCCGTCGACCGCGTCGCTGAACGCCACGCCATGCGAGCCATCCCAGAAGTCCAGACAGTCGAAGAACGCCCGGGGTTCGTCGCTCATGAATTGGAGGGTCCACACTGCGCCGCCGTCCGTGGTTTGGTAGATGCGCGACAGCGCGCCTGAGCCGGCGCTCAGTAAGTAGGCCGTGTCGGCACTGACCGCGTGCACGTCCCGAAACTGCAGCGAGTCGGCGCCAGGCACGACACCGACCGTCCAACTGGTACCACCGTCGAGGGTACGAGCGTAGGTCCCAGCGAGCCCGCTCGCCCAGGCGACGCTGGAGGTCACGACACTGACGGCCTGGAGTCGCACCCCGGTGCTCGGGTGTTGGGTTTCCAGAACGACCGAGAGACCGCTGTGGCTTCTGCACGCGGCAGTTCCCGAAATGATGGCAACCACCGCAACGCCAAGCCTCAGCTGGATGGGGGGCACTGCGCCTCCTTGTTCGCTCCAGGGTGTTCTCTCGCTCTAAGGTACGCTCCCACGCCACCGAGGCGGTAACCTTGCGGCCCACTGCGGCTGGACCGTAGTTGTTGAGACTGGAGCCCCGCACCGGCGAATCAAGCCGAGATCTTGGGCTCAAGTCGTTTAGTAACAACGTGTTGAATCTACTTTGACCCAGGTCGGGTATCGTGCGCCATCAAGAGGTGAACGCCAACATGCCGATCCCACTCTACTTCCGCGTGTTCGGACCACCTGCGCTCGTGCATCGTCGGCGCGGTGAGCTCCGGTTTCGCACGAGAAAGCAACTCGCGCTGCTTGCCTATCTCGTGCTCGAGGGGCGCAATCGGGCCGTGCCGCGCGAGCAGTTGGTCGATCTCCTGTGGCCAACGGTCTCGCTGGAGCGGGGGCGACACTCGTTGTCTCAGGGTCTCACGGCCTTGCGGGAGCGCCTCGGGGCGAGCCTGGTAAGCCGGGGCGGGCGCACGGTCAGCCTTCTGGGTGGGCTTGCCAGCGAGTTGGAGGTCCTCGCTGCCAATGGCGAGATCCTCGAGCCCATCGATCTCGACCGCCCGCTGCTTGGCCTCGAGGATGCCGGCGGACCAGGGTTCGGGCATTGGGTGGATCGGGCTCGCGTACGCCTCCGACGGGAGGCGCGCGCCACGCTGGCCGGCGAGTTGTTGGCGGCGCGCGCCCGGGGTGACGTGAACCGGGTGTATGAGCGGGCGGCGCAGCTGTACCGCGTGGATCCGATGAGCGACACGGCCGTGCGTGCCTTGAGCGAGCGCATGCTGTTGGAGGGGGATACGGCGGGCACCGTGCATCTGCTCCGTTCGCACGTAGGTCGGTTGAAGGAAGCCGGAATCGAGTCGGATGCCGGGTTGCATCGCTTCCTCACGCTCGTCGAGCGCGGGCTGGTGCGGGTCCAGCGTATCGACCGCTCGGCACCGAAGGCCTCGCAACTCCGTCAGCCCGAGATCTTCCTCGGGCGCGAGGCGGAGATGAGCCGGCTGGAGTCCCTCTGGGGACGCGCGCTGGGGCGGAAGCTCACCACGTGTCTCATCGCGGGCCCAGCCGGGATTGGGAAGAGCTCGCTTCTAAAGCGGTTCTCGACGTCGATGGCGTCCCGGTCGGCTGCCGTCTGGGAGGTAGCCTGCCAGGAAATCGGACGCAACATCCCGTTCGCCTTCGTGTCGGAGCTGTTTCATGCGTTGGGTCGGGATCCTGCGGTCGGAGGCACCGATCCCCGCTGGCTCGCCGAGGCGAGCCGTGTG